>JAITXI010000106.1 GCA_031284905.1 Bacteroidales bacterium | reverse complement strand
AGACCTGTTTCGGAAGAATTATTTAATAAAGCACTACAAATTTCTAATCCGATTTCATCTTTAGAATTATTTGGAACTGTTCTGAAACCCATAATTCCTAATTTTATCGGAGCTAACCTCGTTTTTACTATTTCTTCACCATTGAAAGGCTTTTCTTCATATACGGGATATTTTGGGATTTCGCCTTTTCTCCAATCATTAAAATATTTATTTATCAATGGTTTTATTTCTTCACTGTTAAAATTTCCACAAAGTACTAATGCCATATTATTAGCTACATAATATGTGTCATACATTTTTTGCATAGTACTTTGAGAAGGATTTTTTATGTGTTCAGGTTTTCCTATAACGGTTTGAGTTCCATAAGGATGGTTTTTGTAAAAATTTTTATAGAAATTTTCAATAATTGCAGTTTGCATATTATCGGCATACATATTTTTTTCTTCAAAAACCGTTTCTAATTCCGACTGAAATAATCGAAAAACAGGTTTTTGAAATCTTGTAGAATAAACATTAAGCCATTTGTTTATTTGCGAAGAAGGAAAAATGTTAAAATAAGCCACAATTTCATCTGATGTAAAGGCGTTTACAAAAGTAGAGCCTATTTCATCAAGAATTTTGTCTAAATCGTTTGGAATAGCAAATTCGCCTGCTTTAATTGATAATTCATTTATTTCTTTTTGAATTTTTTTTCTTTCTTCATTATCAGTAATTTTCCCAAGTTCGTCATATTTTTTGGAAATTTCATCTAAAATTAATTTTTCCTCATTATAGTTTGTAGTTCCAATAATTTCGTTTCCTTTAAACATCATGTGTTCCAAATAGTGAGAAGTTCCGGTTGCATTTGCAGGGTCATATTTTCCGCCGGTTTTAATCACAACAGCTCCAATAATATTTGGAACATTTTTATCTTCGTTTAAGTAAACAGTTAATCCGTTGTCTAAAACGAAAGTTTCAAGTTTATACTGATTATTAAATTCTGAATTTTTGTCCATTTTGTTTGATGATTTTAATTGAGCTTTACTTTTACTTTGAGGTACAATAAGCTGTAAATTTTCTTGTTGTGCAGAACAAAAGATAGAAATAATTGTTAAAATTATGACTAAGGAATAATGTTTCATATTAAAAATGATAAATGAATTAAATTACAAATGTATTGTAAAATAAATAATAAAACAAATAATTTTTTGATAGGACATTGTGCCAATTTTTTCGTCATTATTCCAAAACTCATTAAATTTTAACAAAAACAACTAAATAATACAAATATTTATAAAAACTTTACAAAAAAATGCTACATTTGCAATAAATTTTATTAAATGAAAAGTATAATATCAAAATTATTTATTTTGTTTGGAATTACTATTATGTTTTTTGCTTGTAATCAACCGGTAAAAGAAGAACCAATTCAAGAAAAAAGTGAAGTACAAAAATTAGTAGATGAATATGCTGAAGTAGAATTAACAGCTGATTTAAGTGTGTATTCTGAAGCTCAAAAACAAATGTTGGTAAAATTAATTGAAGTAGCCGATATTATGGACGAACTTTTTTGGAAAGATGCAATAGGAGATAAAATCGAATTTCTAAATTCAATTTCTGATGAAGCTACTAAAAAATTTGCAATTTTCAATTATGGTCCTTGGGATAGACTTCATGACAACAATCCATTTATTGAAGAATATGGCGTAAAACCAAAAGGAGCAAATTATTATCCAAAAGATATTACAGAAGAAGAATTTAAAAAATTTTCGGACGAAAATAAAAATAGCTGGTACACAATTTTAAAAAGAAATGAAGATGGCTCTCTAAAATTAGTTTGGTATCATGAAGAGTATGCCGCTCAAATTGAAAAAGCTGCTAAACTTTTAGATGAAGCATCAGAATTAGCTGAAAATGAAGGATTTAAACAATATCTAAAATTAAGAGCAGAAGCATTAAGAACAGATGATTATTTAGCAAGCGATTTGGCGTGGATGGATATGAAAACAAATGAAATAGATTTTGTTGTTGGTCCGATAGAAAGTTATGAAGATGATTTTCAAGGAATTAAAGCAGCTCATTCAGGGCAAATTCTCTTAAAAGACATCGAATGGACAAATAAATTAGAACATTTTAATTCTTTTTTACAACAACTTCAAGACGGACTTCCCGTTGATAAAAAATATAAACAGGAAAAAGCAGCAACTGATGGAGATTTGAATGCTTACAATGTAATTTATTATGCCGGAGACGCTAATTCAGGCGGAAAAAATATTGCAATAAATTTACCAAACGATCCGAGAGTTCATATTCAAAAAGGAACAAGAAAATTACAATTAAAAAATGTAATGCAGGCTAAATTTGATAAAATATTAATTCCAATCGCAGACATTTTAATTGCTGATAGTCAACGTAAAAATATAAAATTTGAAGATGCATTCTTCCAAAATGTAATGTTTCATGAAGTTGCTCACGGTTTAGGAATAAAATATACGATTAATGATAAAAAATCGGTTCGAGATGTTATTGGTGAATATTATAGCGCTTTGGAAGAAGCAAAAGCAGACATTACAGGACTTTATATGGTTACACAACTAAATGCGGCAGGCGAATTTCCCGGAAAAGATTTGATGGATAATTATGTAACTTTTCTTGCAGGAATTTTTCGCTCCGTAAGATTTGGAGTTGGAGATGCTCATGGAAAAGCTAATATGTTGGAATTTTACTATTTACAAGAAAAAGGAGCATTTGAATTTGACGAAACTACAGTAAAGTATTCCGTAAATATGGAAAAAATGATTCCCGCAGTTGAACAATTAGTAAACGATATTTTAGTTGTGCAAGGAAATGGTGACAAAGCCCGTGCAAAAGAATGGATAGAAACGACATCAGTTATAGATGTCAAACTACAAGCCTCTTTAGATAAAATTACAGAAGCAAATATTTCAAGAGATATTGTTTTTAAACAAGGAAAAACAGTTTTAGGATTAAAATAAATTATAACATCTTTTTATTTATATTATTTGCTTTAATTTGTGTTTTTAATTTATAAATTTTAATGGTTTTTAGTAGTATTGTATTTTTACTGTTTTTCTTGCCTGCTTTTTTATTGACTTATTATTTGGTTGATAAAAAGTTTAAAAACATAGTAATTTTACTTTTTAGTATTTTTTTCTATGCTTGGGGAGCGCCAAAATTTATCTTTGTTATTTTAGGGACAACATTTATTGATTTTAATTTGGTTAAATGGATGTCCAAAACAGAAAAATTACTATTTCGAAGATTGATATTAACCTTGTCGGTAAGTATTAATCTTGGGTTGTTGTTTTATTTTAAATATCTCGAAATTATAACAGCGAAAGTGAAAATACGTCTGTCCCCAATTTTTAGCCTTGTGAAAAGCACCAAACAGCCGAGTTGATTTAAAGACTTGTTGAAACGTGCATTTAGGTTTAATACCTCTGGCAGTCAGCGATTTTCCTGCTCTTGTAAACAGTCTAAAGCGAGACTCATCTTCAAAATATAAAATTATAGAACTAAATTGCTTGTAATCAATAGCTTTTATTTTTTCTTGGCAGATTGAACCAAATTTTTTTTACATGACTTTTGCGAGCTACTTTGATTTTGGTTTGGAAATTTGAAATCATAAATTTGTTTAATGTTATATATTTCACATCTTTATTGAAATTTTGCAATACCAACTCGCCCTATAAGTGTTTGTTTGGAGATTCCATGTTCTTCCTCTTTAAGCGTTATTAAAAGCATAATAATACGAGGGCGTTCGATAGCCTTTGATTTTTTGAGTCGGTTCTTTAAATTTTTTTCCGTCTCTTTTACCGGAATCTAAAGTGGTTTTGACATAATAATTGTATTTATAATTCAGCTGTAAAGTTAAATAATCAATTTTAATCCACCAAATTAAGACCGAAATAAATTTATATTTGGTATTATTGTTGAAAAATATTGTTTAATCTTACATAATATGATAGCAATTTAGTATAATCATTTAGGTTAATTGAATAAAGGAGAAAGAATACAATATATAGGTTTTGGGGCTAAATATAATTATATTCTCAAGAAAAAAATTAGGGGACAATCTCAAAATAGTAGAGTTGAGATAAAAATAATTTCAGATAACAACACTGATAAATAATTACAAAAAAAGAATGGTTCGAAATTATCGAACCACTCTTTGTATAGTATTATAACTGTAAAGTTTTTTATTGTTCGTATTCGTAGAAAATAGTGTATGTATAATGTCCAGTATAATCGCCATCAGAATAAGTTTGTGTTTGCATAATTTCGATAGGATATTTTCCATCATATATAATAGAAAATTCGGTACTAGTATTATAACCGGCACCTATTCCTTCTGAACTTATTATATTATTTTCTGACAAACAACTAGCATTAACTTCCACACCTCCAAAGAAATTATATAATGGGTTTTTCTTTTTGTCATATTTGTATGTATATTCAGTTTCGTCAGTTTCACCGTCTTCAATTTCTGTATATTTTTCTTTAGAAATATTATCTCCATCCCATGTAAAATCAATAGTTATACTATAAGAAGAAGATGCTTTCGCAATATTACCTGCTTTTGCTCTATTTTCGATGAGGCTTGCGAATTGCGGAAATACTATCGTGGTCAATGTCGATTTATAATTAGCATCTATAAAATATTCGGTCATAGTTATTGACGAGATTTTACTTTTGTTATGTTTTATATCATAAGTTGAGAATAAAATTCCATTATATTTTCCTTCAACTTTAGTTATTTTTTTACCATCATAAGTAAAAGTCATAGTTTCTCCGTCACTACCGGTTATTTTAGTTAATTTTTTTCCATCATAACTAAAAGTTGCAACTAAATTACCATCTCCATCTTGGATTTTTGCTAAATTTTTACCATCCCAAGTCCATCTTTGATTTAAATTTTTTGAACTACCTTGCGATTGATTAAATATTTTGCTGATTTTTTGTTTTGGTTGATAAACACCTTCTTTTTTACAAGAACTAACTGCAACAACAAATGTTGCAATGAATAATAAGATAAAAAGTTTTTTCATAATTAAATTTACGTTTTTTAAAGTTTATTTTTTAATATTTAGCAAAAATACAATAGATTTTACAATTATACAAATTTTTTTTAGATATCATTTAAAGGGCAAGATTAAACAAGCACTTTTTTTAATGTAAAGATGACAAAATGTAACATACAACAAAATAGCAATTAATAATCAAGCCTTAAATTAAAGCATTTTTTACTTCTATTATTTTTTGTAATTTATCAATTTCAAAAGATTGAAAAAGAGAGTAACAAAGGCAAAATAAAAGTAATATTAACAAATATAGTATAAGTAGATTTTTAAATTCATAAGTAAGCCACTCCCAAAAGCATTTTACTAATAATATGGGAAATTCTATAAGCAGGCGAAATATAATTCTCCAAGTTATTATAAATGCTTGTTTGATTTTTCGATGCTTGGCGTTCTCATCAACGTCTTTATCCCATTTATAAGTTTTCATTGTTGTTTTTTTTACAGTAATACTCATGTTTATTACCACAACTACATGGTTCGTTTCTACCTGATTTTTCTACTCTTAAAGTTAGGTTCTAATCCTAATTTTGCATGTATTGGCAATACTTTTTTTGTGTTTTGTTTCATTTTTAATTATTAAATTTTATTATTAATTCTGTGTTAGTCAAGATTAAAAATTTTATAAGAACATCGCTTTCAATTACAACCAACATTTTATATAAAATGTCATTATTTTCTACAGCATGAATATTATATCTTGTTTTTTTCTGTATTAATATTACAGAAATCATGTTGATTATAAATAAAAGTTTTTCCAAATCGCAATTATAAATTATATTTTTAAAGTCATTTATATTTATTTTTTTCTCCATTTTGTTAATTTTTTTTGATTTTATTAATTTTTTGATATACATTTCAGGATTATGAAAATATAGAATAACGGCATCTGAAGCCATTTTTTCTTGTTTATTAAATTTAATCTGTCCGCTAAAAATTTAGATTGAATTTTTATTCGTCTGTGTATAAATTCAAAAATATTATGTATCTTTGTAAAAATAAAAATTATGGGAATTACAGACAAATATATCAATCCATATACCGATTTTGGTTTTAAAAAGCTCTTTGGCACAGAGGCAAACAAAGATTTGCTAATAGATTTTTTAAATCAATTAATAACCGAACATGGAAAAATAGAAGAATTAACTTATTTGACACCCGAACAACTTGGTCGGAGTAAATTTGATAGAAAAGCTATTTACGATTTAAAATGTAAAACCAATAGAGGAGAAGTTTTTATTGTAGAAATGCAACGGGCTAATCAAAATTATTTTAAAGACCGCAGCATTTATTATTCCACCTTTCCGATACAACAACAAGCACAAACAGGAGAATGGGATTATAAGTTGTCTCCGGTTTATTTTATTGGCATTTTAGATTTTACGTTTAATAATAATGATAAAGATTTTCATCATGATGTAAAACTTTATGATTTCGTAACCAAAGAAGTATTTTATGATAAATTGACATATATTTATCTTGAAATGCCAAAATTTAATAAAAAAGAGTCAGAATTAGAAACATTATTTGATAAATGGCTTTATGTATTAAAACAATTACCACGATTTCAAGAACGCCCTGAAATATTAAGAGAAAAAGTATTCAAAAAATTATTTAATTTAGCCGAAATAGCAAATTTCACACCTGAAGAAGCTGATGCTTACGAAGACAGTTTAAAAGTATATCGAGACAATACAAATGTGTTGGATACAGCAAGGGCAGAAGGATTAAAAGAAGGAATAGAAAAAGGCAAAGTTGAAACAGCGAAAAAATTATTACAAGTAGGAATTTCAGTAGAAATAATATCTCAAACCACAGACCTATCCATTGAAGAAATTGAAAAATTAAAATAAGAAACGAAAAATATATCTATTAAAGACTTTTTCTTTCAACGATTTAATTACTTTTCAACTAAAAATTAATAATAGAACTAAAAAAATATTAAATTTTAACTTGACTTCTAAAATTTTTTATAACTCTGCCTATTGAATCTATAGAATGGATAGAAACGACATCAGTTATAGATGCCAAACTACAAGCCTCTTTAGATAAAATTACAGAAGCAAATATTTCAATAGATATTGTTTTTAAACAAGGAAAAACAGTTTTAGGATTGAAATAAGATATTTTTATTGAGGCATTTACAACTTTTTAAAAGCCAAAAATATTCAGCAAAGGTTTCCAATTTATACGTTTTATTATTTTGCTTATCAGTACAGGAATATATAATCCGCACAAAATACTTAATAAAGACAACGGAATAAAAAGGTTTTCAATATTTATTGTTTCATATAAAAGCAATACTATTCCCTGAAAAAATGTTCCTATTAAATATATTTGATAATAATATTTCCTAAAACTTGAGAAAAGATTTGGAATAAAGTTAGAACATACATTAGCAAAATATATAGAAACCAGTATTCCGGAAAATGAAAAAATAATTTTTGGAAATTCAAAAATAACTGATAGAATAAAGATACTAAGTGAGATTAATATCACTATAAATTTTTTCATATATTTTTGCAAGTCATATTTTGAAAATAATATTCCACCGTAAAAAAATATTAAATATTGTCCTACTGAAGATAAATCCAAAAAAGAAATGTCTTTTGGTATAAATATATTTATCAAAATACAAATAATAAACGTTGTTAAAATAGTATAAAAATTTTTAAGTGATAGTTTTAAGAGCGGATAACAAAGGAAAAATATTAATACCACATTTAAAAACCACAAATTAGCCCAAGGATTAGTTTCCGGGTAGATAAAACAATTTATAAAAAAACTAAGAGAAAATTCAACAGGGCGATTAATATAAGAGCTAAAAACAATTTTAAAAAGATAAACTGCAAACGTAATAAAAAAATACGGATAAACAATACGAGGAACCCTAGTTTTTATTATAGAAAGATAATTACTGTTTTTTCTTATTTTGGTATAAAAAAGTAAGAAACCTGATATGAAAAAAAATAAAGGCATGCTGAAACCAAACAATTTATTATAAACCTCAAAAATAGTCGTTGCAGTCTCGTTTTAGGAATACCTACAATTCCATGCAAAATAATTACTAATAAAACAGCCCAGCCTCTTAAGATTGCAAGCCATTGAATTTGTTCTTTTTCTATTTGGTCATTTGCCTTCATAGTTTATTTCCTGATTTCACATTTCTTTGTCGAATAGCTTCATAAATAACTATTGCTGTAGAAACAGAAACATTTAGAGATTCAGTTTTCCCGAATATAGGAATTTTCACAATACTGTCTGAATTTTTTAGAAGTTGTTTGGAAATTCCAAATTCTTCCGAACCCATAATTATTGCTGTTGGCTTAGTAAAATCACAGTCATAAATTAACGTATCAGTTTTTTCTGTTGCAGCAACAATTTGATAGTTATATTGTTTTAAAAGCAGAACAGTATCTGTTAAATTATCAACTTGGCAAACCGGCATATTAAATAATGCACCGGCAGAAGTTTTTATAGCATCTTCTGTAATTCGTACGCTGCCTTGTTTTGGAATAATGATGGCGTTAATATTTGCACATTCGCAAGTACGAGTAATGGCTCCAAAATTTCTAACATCCGTAATTTGGTCTAAAATGATAAACAAAGGAACAATATCGTTTTCTGCAAGAGTTTCCAAAACTTCTTCCAAATTATAATATTGAATAGGCGAAATGTAAGCAATTACTCCCTGATGATTGTTTTTTGTAATTTTATTGATTTTTTCTATCGGAACATATTGAAAATTAATTTTTTGCTTTTTTATTTCGGCAAACAACTCATTTATTAAAATTCCTTTAATGTCTGACGACACAATTATTTTGTCAATTTCTTTTCCGGCTTTTATAGCTTCAAGAACGGTTCTGATTCCAAAAATATAATTATCCATACTATATATTTTTTATAAAGAAAAAATTCTACCTTTTCTCCAAACAGATAATGCTTGTGCCCAAGTTGGCTGATAAGCATTATCGCGTAGAAGCTGATAGGATATTTTTGTTGATTTACTTTCTTTTTTTTCAAAAACAAACAAAATTGCGGCAACATTTGGATTTTCTCCATAATACCAATCTTCGCCTTGGTCAGATAAATTTATTACAGAAGGCGGTCCGAAAAGTACATAAATCATACCTCTATCGGTTTTCCAGCCGTCAATATCTTCCGCAAAAAAAATATTTGCCAATTTTACACGATTATAAAATACTCGGATTTGTTCTTTTGCCAATTTTTGACTATTCGACAAAGATAACCAATATTCGTCTATTGTTTGTTTAATATTTTCGTTTTGTGATATTTTTTTATATTCTCTTTCTGTTGTAATTATTTTTAACGGCTCTAACATATTTCCAACTGTTGTAATTTCAGGATAAGAATCCGAAGAGTTTAATATATTGAAAATAATTTGACCGGTTGAAGTGTTTTTGATGATATAATTTCCAATTTCTTTAAAAACAATAGTATCGTTAGTAATGTAATAAAAAGTTGTATCAGGAACAATTACTGCATTTTTTTTAGTAATATTAAATTGGTATGGTGGGTTAAATATATATTCTATTGGTCGAAAATATTCAATTGATAGTTTTTCTGTATTTTTGCAGATTATTTTGTATTTATTGTCGGAAATAATATAATTATTATGTAGTATTTCTACAGAATTAGTATCTAATTTTTCTAATAAATAGTTATTTTGTGAATATTTTGTAGAATTATCAATAAAAGAAACAAGTCGATGAGAAAAACGATATTGTTTGTCGTAGATTGCGATAGTGATTTTATATTGTTCTTTATTAAGGAGTTTTACCGTGAAATAATTAGAAAAATTTGTAAAATCTTTCAAGTTGTATTTATAAGTACTACTATCAACAAATTCATTATTCATTTTTCGTAATAAATATTTAATATAAAATTGTTTGTCATCAATATTTGTTTGTTGATTATTTTTATTAAAATTTGCTTTTACAAAGTCAATATCAAAATAAACATCAGCAGAACTGTCTGATTTTATGTAAATTGAATGTGAGAAAATTAAAGGTGCTTTTGCCGGATTATAGATAGAAGCAAAATTATAGGCTTTTGGAGTAGATTTATTAGATACAGAAGTATAATTTTGTTTGGAACAAGAAAATATTAAAAGCAACAAGAAAAATAA
>JAITXI010000093.1 GCA_031284905.1 Bacteroidales bacterium | reverse complement strand
TTTAAAAACAATAAGGAAGAAGAAGAAATAATAATTCGGAATACTTCTCTTATAGGTATGATACTTAATTTTAATCTTTGGAGTTTCAATTTGAATCTTATCTTTGAATTTTTTAGTACTGTTACAGTTACTGTACTGTACAGTAACTGTAACTGTAGAAGTTAAAAAAGCAATTTTTTGGCAAATAAAAATATTACTAATTTTTAGTATTTTTGTAAAATATAAAACACTTCCCTCACAATATAGTACTTGGTTTAAACAAAAGTAAGTTTTCTTACATTTGTTTGTTTGGTAAATATTGACTCAATCTTGTTACTATCCCCATCTGCATTATTATCTAACCAAAAGATAACTTTTGCCTGCAATGAGTATAAAATTTCATTTCATTTCTCTGTTACAAATTTTTATTTATTGGTTTTTACAACTTATCTCCTGTTGTTTTTTTTAAACTCGGTGGATGATATTGCCACATCATTCCATATATATAATATAATTTATATTTTGTAAAGTCAACTCTTTTTATCATTATTTCTTATTATTTAAGGAATTCCGCCATTCTTATTCTTAATAAATTATTATATTATATATAACAAAAAAGGAAAAATTATGTTAAAAAATGTTACTTATCAATTAAGAGATAGTAGAGGAAAAGATTTAAAGAAAACTATAACAAAAATGGTTGATTTTCCTCCACAAGAAAAAGTAGAGAAAAAGAAATATATTCAAATAGAATTTGAAAAGAAATATAAAACTTCTAAAAAGAAAAATATTAATTTATCCACAAATAAAAATTTTAATGAATTAAGCAGAAAAAATTCACTTTTTAATGCACAAATAAAATCTATTAATCAATTTACTAATTAAAATTCATATCATTCGTTCACTAATGAAATAATTCCGTCATTCTTATTTTTAACAATTATATTATTAAGTATAACAACTTAATAGGAGGAAATAAAATGACACTACTAAATAATAACTTAATAGGAGGATATCAAAGGAAAAAATAAATTTGACAAATTATAATAATAGTAATACTATTTATTATATAGTTATTAATTACATAAAGGAAATATTTATGGTAAATACATTTAATCAAAATCTTTATAATGCAAGAAATAATAAAAAAGCATTGCAAAATATGTATGATGCTAAAAGAGAAGAATTAGCAACAATACTTGAAGAGTGTAGATTAGCAAATATAGAGTTGCAAAAAGGTATAGAAAAAGCATACGAAGATAATGCTAAACTTCAAAAAGAAAATGCGGAGTTATTAGTAAAAATTAATGGTTTGTTGAAAAGAATAGGAGATACAGAAAATGAAGTAGATTCTTTACTATACAAAATAAATCAATTAGAACAAAAAATAAATCAAATAGAAAAAGAAGCAGAACAATCAAAAAAAGAAGCAGAACAATCAAAAGAAATAATTAAAATGCAAAAAGGAGCAATTGATTTATTAAATGTTCAAAATGACAATCTTAAAAAAAGAGAACACAATGCAAATATATGTTTTAAACAATTAGGTGAAATACAAAAAAATATAACCACATTAAATACAAAAATAAGTGTAAAACATAATATTATTAAAAATTGTCGTTTAATGAAGTCAGTTTTATTTTTAAATAATGATAATTTGATACCAATTAATACACAAGATTTAATTATTTGTGATGAGACAATAGAAAGAGAAACTAATGAAATACAACCATTATTCAAAGAAAGATATGCTTGGAGAAAAACAAAAACTTATAGCAGCAAACAATATAAAGAAGTTGAATTAGGTAAACTATCTAAAGAAGAGTTTAAAATACGAAATAGAAATTTTAAAGACAATGTAAAAGTACCTTTTAAAAGATTAGAATCTTATTTAACAAATGGAAAAGATGGAAAATTAGAATTAAGATGGAAAAAAGTTGCTTAATTTTAAAACTAAACCTAATGGGAATAAACTCCCATTAGGAATTATAAATAAATAAAGGAAAAATATGGCAAAAATTACAGATTGTTTAACTGAAGAAGAAAAAGATATAATTAAAAAAGATAATAAAGAATCTTATGATTTATTATCAGTTGATACATCAGATAGTGAACAAGTGGAGGAATATACAAAAACTCACAATGTTCCATCAGCAGTAGATAGTTTTTTATCAATAATGAAAAGCAATAATAATGAAATTAAAGATTTAAAAAATAATGATATATTTACTAAATATAAAATAAAGTACTTTATTATTGAAACTTATAAGAGAGATAACAAAGATAACCCTGAATTCAAAGATTTGACAGATGAGGATATATTTTATAAATGGTTAAGTCATTATCATTTAGATGATTGGAATGATGAAATGGAATCTAACTCAATGTATTCTTGTCCTAAAGGTGAAAATTATATAAATGAAGATTATCCAGAAGATGAAGATTCAAAAGATGCAAGATTATTTTGTGAAGAAGAATCTTTAAAATATGATAAGGATACAAATTTTAAAGAGCAATGGGAAAAAGATAAAGAACAATTATTGGAAGATATGATAATGGATGAGTAATTGATTTTCCTAATGTTAAAAAATAAACATTAGGTACAAAAATGTTAATTAACATCTTTGTTAATAAAGAAGGAAAAATAAAATGGCAAGTAAAATTTCTCATAAAGAAGACACATTACAATGTATAGTGGCAATTCTATTAGATAATATGGTTAAAATGGGTAAGGTGGCAGTTTGGTTTCATATTGCTAATGAATTTGTTGGTAATATCTTTCAAGGTGTTTTAAGGAAAAAAAAAGGAGTTAAAAAAGGAATCCCTGATAATTATATTCTATTACCTAATGGTCAACACTTTTTCATTGAACTTAAGGTGGAAAATAATAAAATGTCATTAGAACAAGAACAATATAAGAAAAGATTTAATAATGCTAATATAGAAGTATTCGTATGTAGAACACCAGAAGAAGTAAAACAAGTAGTGCTAAATTTTTATAGAAAAGATGAAAAAAACTGCACTAACTAAATTTAATTATATATATGGTTATATCTTTTCCCAAGTATAACTTTTAGTCATAAAGAAACCAAATCGGTTAGAGTATATTTTGAGAGAGTATACTCTTTTTTTGTAATCTTATATATTATATAATAAGATAAGGTAATTTAAAAGCATTACAAATCTTATTATTTGCAATTGATATAAATGTTGTTAAACTATTATTATATCCTTTTTGTATTTATTTATTTTATCTAAAACGAGATATCTTAAAAAGGTATCTTTTTTTAGGCGACAAAAAGGGTCTTATTT
>JAITXI010000066.1 GCA_031284905.1 Bacteroidales bacterium | reverse complement strand
GGTGCTTATCAAAACAAATTAAAAGTATATGGCAAAACTAACCAGAAATGTTTAGTGTGTGGTACCATGATAAAAAAGACTACAGTTAATGGCCGAGGCACACACTATTGTCCTAAGTGTCAAAAGATGTAAATAGCGTGCTGCCGAACTCAAAAACTAACGGCAATTCCACTCATTCGTTTTTGTTGGGTTGTTTCCTGATGAGCAATTCCACTCATTCGTTTTTGTTGGGTTGTTTCCTCACATAAAATATTTATTTTCCAGTGAACCACATTCGATTTTTTTAAAATTCATTTTTTTCTCCTTTCGTATAATTAAAAATACATTTTGCTTTTATGCATTTTGTACAGTCCTTTTTTAGTGGATGTCCGTTATTAAACATAGAGCTCCCTACACAAAATTGGCAGTGTTTTGCATAGTTACATTGTTTGAAGCATTCTATATCGCCCATTTTCCACGTCTTACATATTTTTAGCGGGTTCTGATTCGCGATATATATCAAGTATGCTATCTGTCTTAATGTTACCTAGGTGTTCTTTGAACATATGACAAGGATATATGTTACCATAAGGATTGATTGACAAATCACCTCTTCCGGCATTACATATATATTCATCAGCGCCCCGAACGCTGGTATTAACGCCTAATGTTTTAAAAACATTTTTTATATCGGTTTCGTTTAGTAATTGAAGAGTGGTAGAATTGGGTGATTTAAATAATGATATGTCGTATGAATATGCAATATTTTCGCTTTTTAATAAATCATGAATGTTCTGTGCGTCAGTGAAATTTTTTTGCATAATAATTACATTAGCCCGAGTGAGAATTCCCAAGTCTTTTGACCGCTTTATAGCTGACATTGTCTTTTTAAAACTGCCTGGTATTTTTGTAATACCATCATGTATTTTACTATTAGAACCATACACTGAAAACGAGACTGAATGAATATATAATTTGTTGATCTCTTTTCATTGTTGATCGGTTATTCCTATGCCATTAGTCATTAATGTAACAATAAAACCATTATCACGAACATATTTAAGTAGATCAATTATTCATGGTTTTGTAAATATTTCCCCACCTGTAAAATTTATGAAAAGAATGGAAGTGTTCTTAATGCTGTCGAAAAATTTTGTTCATTCATTGTAGTCCAACTCGACTTCAAGAGAATTTTGTCCAACATAACAATGTATACATTTTTCATTACATTTATATGTTAATTCTATGTTTAAGGCTAATAGTGTGTCGGCAGCAAAAATGCCCTTATATTCTTTAAAGAATGTTGTGGATGTAAAATATTGTTGATAATATAAACCAAGATGCTCGCGAATTTTACTCTCAATGCATGGTATATAAAAATTATTTTGTTTAAGAAAGTTTTCAAGTCCTATAGAATTATCAGCACTACCATGAGCAGGATAAATCGTTTTATGACTTAAATCAATAACAATGGTGTCATCACCGACATGTTTTACAATTATGTTTGAACACAATTGTGTTTTACCATTTTTAAAATTTCCTATATCTGTTAAAGTTAATTCCATTTTAAACCTCCTCATTAACTAAGAAAATATTTCTTTTCCACACCAATAATTTTGGATTAGGGTGTCTGTGTGAATTATTCGTTCCGTATGAGATAACATTAACATTGGAGCTGTGAAAAAATACTGATGACTTATTACTATCATACTCACCGTGATGAGCGACTAGACATATGCTATTTTCTCTAAGAATATCGCCAGAAAATTTTGTGTAATCAATTGGTGTTATTCCGCTGAAATATTTATAATTTGTATTGTGACACAAGTCGCTCATATTAGCATCGCCAGTTAATAAAATATATGTATCTTCCGCGACCTTCAACCCCACAATAAGTGAATATTCATTTAGCTTATTTTCCCCAAAAGCATCTTCGTATATTTTAGTAAGTTTTTTATAATCACGTTTTTTAAAATACTCTTCAACTTTCATGTTACCTAGCATTTGCGTAATTTGCGATCGTATTTTTTCTATTTCTGCGACGCTAGCTTCCTTGTAAGAAAAACATATTTTGTCTTTTATGGGCTTTAAACAATTTAGCGATTCTAGGTTTGAATCTTTAAGAATATGTATATTAATTTTTTCTTTCACGTATTGATTAGTGTTATTTTCACTTGCGTAAGCCTCTAATATTTTTTTGTAGACACTTTCGTTTTTATTAGTATCAGTAATACCTATTAAATAACTATAAAAATCTCTCGTTACCTTGTCACTAAGAATTCCTGAATAATATGGTAAAATTATGTCTATTTTATAAGGAGGTGCATTTTCTACAAAATATTGTAAATGATTACAATGATCGGCATGAAAATGTGAAATAAAAATTGTGATAATAGGTTCTTTTTTAAAATTTTTAAGTCTACTAATTAGTTCGTCAACTTCGTGTTTAATGTATTTACTTTTGGAACTAGTTCCTATATCGTATATATACACATTGTCTTCGCTATGAAATTCACAATGAAAAAATAACCCTTGACCAACTGGGTGGAAACAAGCAATCCTATTATTAAAATTAAATGTTAATTTAGGCATAATTATTTTGTGTGTTTGCGTTTTTTATTGCTGGTTGTTGTTTTTAAATATTCTTTACGCTCAATCGAATTTATATTTTCTATTGTATTTTTGGCAATTGTATGTCCGCGCTCTGCAGCTAATTCAAGATACTCTTTACCTTTTGCAAAATCCGATTCAACTCCTAATCCACTTCAATATAATAAACTCAACGCAAATTGAGCATCCGGATTGTCTTGTTCCGCGGCTAATTCATAATATTCTGCTGCTTTCATATAATCTTGTTGAACCCCTAGTCCTTTTTCGTACAAAATACCTAATGAACGCTGTGCTTTTGTAGATCCGTGTTTTTCTGCTAATTCAAGGTACTCTTTAGCTTTTACAAAATCCGGTTCAACCCCTAATCCTTTCACATATATAATACCTAAATTGTATTGAGCATCCTCGTCTCCTTGTTCCGCGGCTAATTCGAAATATTCTTTGGCTTTCTTATAATCTTGTGCAACCCCCATTTCTTGCGCATACATAATACCTAATTTATTTCGTGCCATAACATCGCCTTGTTCCGCGGCTAATTCGAAATATTCTTTGGCTTTCTTATAATCTTGTGCAACCCCCATTTCTTGCACGTACATAATACCTAAATAGTATTGAGCATCCGCATCGCCTTGTTCCGCGGCTAATTCAAAACATTTTTTAGCTTTCATAAAGTCGGGTCCGTCAACTTCGTCATTTAAATACACAATGCCTAAGTGGCATGGGTTGTTTTTTTCTTTTCTCATTGGACTTAACCTATAGCGTGTCTTAATTCCTGTGGCGTTTTGCTTGCTTCCGTGATCAATGTTATTCATAATATCCAAGTTACGTTGTGCGTTCATATCTCCACATGTTACTGCCAATTCGAAATATTCTTTGGCTTCTTTATAATCTTGTTTAACTCCGTGCCCACCTGTTGCATATATAACCCCTAAATTGTTGTAGCTATTTGCTTGTGCTAGTATTGTAGGCAATTCATAATCTGCATCTCATTGAATGTGTTCATGTTCACACATATTTCCTAAATTATTTACATACCGTCAGTTTCCTTTCGCTGCTTTTTCAAAGTATTCCACCGCTTCTGCAAAATCTTGCTCAATTCCTTCACCAATCATATACATAATACCTAAATTATTCTGCCCCATAGCATCTCCTTGTTCGGCAGCTAATTCAAAATATTTTTTAGCTTTTATGTAATTTTGCTTACATCCTCATCCATTTACATACATCTCCCCTAATTTATTTTGCGACCATGCGAAATCCACATATTTCATACCCAATTCAAGACATTTTTTAGCTTTTTTATAATTTTGTTTACACCCACGTCCATTTTCATACATAACTCCTAATTTATTATGACACCATCAGTTTCCTTTCGCTGCTATTTCAAAGTATTTTTTAGCTTTTGTATAATCTTGTTTGGTGCCAAGCCCATCATGATAGATATAACCCAAATGCGGGCTTACAATTCCATGTTTCGCTGCTATTTCAAAATGCTTATGAGCCAAGGTGTATTTCCCATCCAAAAAATATTGCTCTGCCTTGTGATATTCATCCATGTGCTTTCGGTTACTCATGTCATTCCCTGCCGCTAAATATAATTTTGAATAATTGCTTATAAATATTTTTCGTATATATGTAGATTCAAATATTGAATAATCTACAAAGTTTTACTAATTTTTTTCCGCGATGGTTAGTTAATAAAGAATATATATATTGTCTTCGCTATGAAAAGTCCTTGACCAACTGGGTGAAAACAAGCATATGTGTTGAGAAAATTAAACGTTAATTCAGCCATATTAGTATTATTATATCAAATTGAACTTGCTTGATTTGATATCTCATAATTGTTCGACATCGGCTCACTTGCTTGCATTACTCATGGTTTGAACTATTATGACAAGAGAATTGTTGCAACCATGCATTATCTATTATTCTTAAATATTTTTAGTATCTTTAAAAATATAGTCGCTGATAATTTTACCAAATTCTGTAATTGTTATAGTTTTTCCATTGAAAACAATTGTGGAGTCTGGTTTCA
>JAITXI010000022.1 GCA_031284905.1 Bacteroidales bacterium | reverse complement strand
TGAATCACTACATTTGCAAAAGCACCTATCATTGCTCCTATTGCTAAAGCTGTAAAAGCAAAATTTCCGCTCGGGTCAGTATATTTCAGCGGGTTGTTCAAGCAATAAGAGTACCTGTTGTAGCTTTGAGCATTAGTAGCATCTTGCACATAATTATCGGGAGAAAGTACACGTCCGATTACAGGGTCATACATACGCCCGTTCATGTTTATAAGCTGAAATTGCGGCAACATCTCGTGCCCTGTGTAACCACGGAAATAACTTACGAAATAACTCTGTTCCCAAGTATCTGGATTGCGATGGTTGCCCCAAGGGTCGTAGCTGTGCTCTTCGATTGTATTTCCGGTGGCATCAACAATCTTCATTACAGAACCAAGATAGTCTTTCAATAAAAAATAGTTTACGCCGCCACTACCATTTGTTACTACATGCACGGCTAATATTCCGCTACCTGTTGGTATATAATGTAATTCTCGAGTTATAGTGTCTGTAGTTATTTTTTCGTATAAACCACTGTAAATCTTTGTGCACTGCAATGTATTACTATAAAACAATTCTGTCTTTTTGCGTTGTGCATCTGTGCCGTAAGAAATTATATATTGATAATCGCCTTCGGTTATTGTGTCTGCTTTCTGAAACGGATTATAACTTATGAGCTGTTCTTCTATATCTGCTACAGTTGTACTTGTGCCGGGATGGTCATATATTTGTATAACTGCATGGGGTTTGGAATCGTATTGATATGCTCCAACCTCGTATTTGTTTTCAATATTACCGTTGCCGAAATATGCGGTATGACGCAAAATGTTGTCATAATCATTTTGCCAAGTATGTAAACGTTGTATATTGTCGTATGTAAATGTTTCGGTCATATTACGTGTGTTATCTTTTCTGTTTAACAAATTGCCCGTACTGTGTTCAAACGTAAAACTATAATCGAATATTGCAACTGTCTGATTATTAGTTGTAATTTGTTCTAACTCGTAATTACTGTTGAAATGATTTTTAGTTTTTAAATTATTTGGGCCTGAATAATATTCTTTAATTTGTCCCATTTCGTTTACGAAATCGTTTCCGGTAAGTTCCCAAAGTCGAGTATTGGAAGTTTCTTCATAAACAGCTGTCAAAAAACCATGCTGGTCATATTCATTTTTGATTTTATATCCGGAAGGGTATTGATAAGTTGCTACTCTGCCATATTGGTCATAACTGTATTTATGTGAGTATGTTGCGGCGTCGATTGTTTCGTCCGTTTGGGTTACATTGCCCAAATTATTATATATATATTGTTTGGAATAACCGTTTCCCATTACTTCTTTTTCTAATAATCCGGTTGAATTTCCCGATGTATAATAAATATATTCTATTGTAAAATCAGGGTTATTGATACATTTTTTTTGTATTATTCTTCCTGCGTTGTCGTAAGTTATTGTAAATTTGTTATGGTTAGCATCGCCTTGTTGTATAAGTTCTCCAAATGCATTATAACGATATTCTGTAGTTCCTGCATTTGCATCAATTAATTTTATTTGATTACCGTATTCATCATAGTCCATCGAAGTAATAGTACCGGCTGCTGTAATTTTTTGAGGTTTCCCGAAAGCGTTGTATTTATATTCAACAATTCCGTTATTTGAAGAAATTTCCGTAATTTCTCCTGCCGCATTTACGGTCTTTGTTTCATGATTTCCATCCGGAGTTGTAGTAGTTGTTGAACCAACGCTATAAGAAACTGTTGTTGTTAATCCTAATGCCGAAATTTCAATCGGGCGTTTGTAGCCGTCATAAGTATATGTTTTCCAATTAGACACTGTTGCTCCAAAGTGTTGCAAACTTTCTTTCTCAACTGTTCCGTCCGAATTATAAGCAATATTTTTGAAAACAAGTTGATCATACAAACTATTTTTTGTAAACACTGTTCGACCAAGTATATCGTATATCTTTACTGATATTTTCCCTCCTGTTGGTTCAATACTTTCATTAAATGCAAAATTAGCTGCAAAATCAGTAGCTTCCCAATTTCTTGTTATTATGCCGGTTGTAATTGGAGATATTATTTTTGTTAAATTTCCAAAACCATCGTTGTATTGATAAGTTGTTTCATTGCCTAAAAAATCTTTTTCATAAGTTTTGTTCCCAAATTTTGGCTCATAAAGGTATTCTGTAATTAAACCTGTAGAATTTGTTATTTTTTTTACAAATTGTCCTCTATCATCATATTGATAGTCAGTAGTTCGGTCGTGAAAATTATTATCTGCATCGAAAATTCCCGAATATCTTTCTGTTAGTACATTTCCGTAATTGTCATAACTATAAGATGCTGCTAATGCTTTGCCTCCTGCACTTGGATAACTGTCTGATTTACTTTCTTCTACCTGTCCTAAATTATTATAAGTTAATCTAATTTCGGAACCTGTTTCACTGCCATCTCTGTTTGTAGTTTTAGTAATTCTTTCAGGTTTTGAAATACACCAGGAACCATTATTTACATAATGGGAATATTTTGTTATCTCATAATAAATATCTGAATAATTTGTAATTACATTTTCAATATTTCCTAAAAATTGTCCGCTATATTCGTTTTCATAAAATATTGTACTTTTAGTAAAATTACTCTCATGCAATAAAAAATTCTTAAGTCCTGAATATTTTGGCATAACTGCAATGTAATTCAAATTAGTGTCTGACATTTTGCGTATTATATTTTCGTTTTTTTGTTCCGAAATGTCTGTGTCGGTGGCATCTATAGAACTTGTTTGAAGAATTGAATGATATATCAAATTATAATCAAAATTAATATCATTTATTGTTTTGGTCTTAATATTTGCTATAAGATTAACTGAATTTATTTCTTCAAAACCTATAAATCCTTTACCTCCAACATGTATCCGTCCACGTTGATAATCGTAAGTTGTTTCTGTTGTAACGTTCGAATCTGTTAATCCTGTCGGTTGAATGATTTTAGAAACAACCGGTAATGAGCCGAATAGCGGATACGTATCTTCATGAATGTCTGCCTTCTCGGAAATTTCATTAAGCGGGGAATATTCAAATTCCGTTTTCACTGTAAGACCGTCTGTTATTGATTTTACCAGCTTTGATTTGTCGTCTTTATAATTGTAAATTATTGATATTTCTGTTGCTCCGTAAATTATATCGTTTATTCCGTCGTTATTGAAATCTCCAAATCCAAAATGATAATTATCTGCATAATTTGAATTATATGAAACAGGAATATATTTTGAATAAAAACTACCATTTCCTTTTGAATAATAAACGAACAAATTATTATCACTTGGTTGTAAAATTACATCATCTTTGCCATCTCCATTTATATCACAAATGCTTATTTCTTTTCCATTATAGGTTCCTAAAGAACCTGAAATATGAAACATTTTTCCGTCAGAAAAGTAAACCCACCAAACGTATGAAATATTAAGGTCTTGCACTAATAAATCGGTTTTTCCATCACCATTAAAATCGCCTGTTATGAATTTTGTCATGTTATCAAAACTTAAAATTCCACTTGGAATTTCATAAATTATCTGTAAACTGTTTGTTTGATTATTATATTCATAAACAGCAAATTTCAAATCAAATATATCTATAAAATCTATCACTCCATCGCCATCAAAATCACATGGAACAGGTGCAAAGTCTGATTTATCTGTATCATGCCAATTTACGGCAAATTGTGTTACGTCAGACATAATTGTTGTGTCGATAGGTTCCGACTTTACCCTAATATTTTCATGAAGAATCGTTGGATTATTGCCATTGTCGACAACTTTTTCTTTTTTAAAAAATATTTCCTGTTTTTTGCCGTCTCCTGTAATATTCCCTGCATAGTAAATTCTTCTAGTTCTATTGTCGTCATTGTTATTTACGGTACTACTTGCAACATCGTAATAGCTAAACGGAGTTGTATAGTTATCCCACAAGTGGCTACCATCGTTCCAATATTGTTTATATGAAGCTCCTGTTCTTTGATTTACACGAATAATATCGTCTTTCCCGTCATAATTATAATCACCAACACACACATACCAATAATCTCCCTCATTGGAAGAATTAGTGATATTATAACTATAGAACTGAAACGTACCGTCTCCATTGTTAATATATGTACCTAAATATGAATAATATTTGAAATAGCTGTGAACTCCGAAAATATTTCTATAAAGATAAAAATTAAAAACAAAACAAAAATCCATTAAACCGTCTCCGTTAAAATCGCCCGATTGATATATCGCTGTCGGCTCTCCTTCTCCTCCTTCATGATACCAATTATAAATAGTCGCATCTTCCATTGCAACAATGGCGGGGTCAATATATGTCCAATAATAATCCATTGATAAACCCGATATTTCGCTTTCCCCTTTTTCGCCCCATTCTATTACTGTTGGATTTAATGCTGTTCCGTTTCCGTTCTTTTCAACAACTTCAGCTAGTTTTGTGGCATGAACTATCGGTAATCCGGTTATATCTTCATTTTCATATTCTATTTCTTTAAAATATTTTAATTCATAAACTTTTACTACTTGATTATCGCTTCTTATTTCAATTTTTCCTAACAACATTGTTTGGTTAAATTGTGTTCCGCTTATAAAACTTCGCGATTTGTCCGCTCGCTCTCCATAATAAAATTCTATACTGTTAAACGGCAATAAACCATTTTCAGTATTACCGGTATATTTTATCCGTTGCAATAATTTTTCTCCTCCTATATCAAAATACTCATATACTAAATAATTACTGTTTACGTCTTCAACGCTATCTATAAGCCAAGAAAGTATTTTGTTGTTGCTGTTAGAACTTAACTTAATTTGAGAATTTGTAGTTTGTCCGTAATAACATTTCATTCCGTCTTTTGTCTCTACTATAAATCTGTCTGTACCACTTGTTTGATGTTCTATTTGTTGAAAAGTTTCAACTTCTGTTCTGTAATAATTACTATTATCCGGATCAATAACAAGTCGGTTGCCGTCAAGGCTGTATTTCTTTACATATCGGTCTAGCCCTGTTCCGCTTGAATTTAATTTTATCGCTTCAAAATATCCGTCATTATACGTTAAATTCGGTGATAAACTTATGGACGAAAGCCCGCTCAATTGCCAACCTTGTCCTAAAATCCCATTCCCGCTTTGACTGTTATAAACTATTGATATTTTTGGTTCAACACCTCCTATGCCCGGACTTGCAAAAATAGGAATTTCATAAGTGGCTGCTCCCGAAGGACTTACGCCTGACGCTCCCGATATTGCTCCTACAGGTAAACTTGTATTATGTTCGTAAGGATTACTACTGTTATATGGTGAAACGTATGTCAAATTACAAGTGTTTTGACTTTGTAATGTAATACAGCAAACATTTGCGATTAAAAAGCTAATAATAATTTTTTTCATATCTCTTTTGAATTAAAATTTGACAATATAAAAACTAACTTTGAATTTCTAAATTAATGCTTTATGATTTTATATTCTCTATAATCGTTATCTATTTTTATTCTCAAAAAATAGGTGCCGGGTGGCGTTTGTGAAAAATTTATCGTTTCTATTTCTTTTTTCATTCTATTTGTTAATATATTTTTCCCGTTTATGTCGATTAATTGATATTCTGCTTTTTCCGATACTAATTCACTCATTTGAACAAACAAATTTTCTCGTACAGGATTTGGATAGAGTGTGATTGTTATATCGTTTATCGGTTCTGTAACACTTTCTAAGCCTACAAGCTCGTCTTCAATGCTCGCCGGTGTCGTACTTGACTGATATTCCGTAATTCCGCCTGTTGGCGATACCGAATAATCAAATGTTATTATTGATCTTTTTACGCGATTCCCGCCTTCATCATACTCGAATTTATATGTAGTCCCTATATTATTCGTTTGAGAATAAATCTTATTATTAAACATAATAATAAATCCAAAAATTAATATTATTATATGAATCTTGATTACACGAGGACTATTGTCGTTTATTGTATCCATTTTTTTTTCTTTTTAGTTATTATACAAAATTAATTATGACAAATTTAGGATATATTTTTATTAAATACAACTTTTTTGAAAAATATTTTTTCTGTTGAATTACAATAGTTTTTGATATTTAATCATCATAAATTATTGTCAAAAATAAATTAATCCCTAACTCCGCTCAATTTAGGTAGTTAAATTACATAAACAACTGTAATACAGAAAATTAGCTAAATTATTTAAGTAACCTAATTAGGTTGTCTGTAATTTAACTTAAATCGTTGTATTACAAATAATTAACACAATAGCCACCCTAATTTTGGCGGAGTTAGGGATTAACCTATTGAGAATATTATTATTTCTTTGAAAATTAAAAAAAAAATTTATACATTAGCAAAAAATAAAAACCTTTCTATATATAGCTTAATATTTGGATGTTATAAGTTTATCTGCATATTTAAGGTTTTTAGTAAAATTTATCGTATTTTGTATATCGTATTTTTTCGCAAATTTGCATCTAATAAAGAATTTTTTAAGAAAAAAACTTTAGGAGAATCGAAGATTTGTTCGTATTTTCTTTTATTTAATAACTTTTCTGATTTTGTACATTCATATTCATCAGGATAAACATGTATTATCATAATATTTTTGTATTTATTATCATATTTACAATGACTACATGCTGCTATATCTGCAATCATAATATTATCAAAATCAGAAAAGTTTATTTTCTGGGTTTCAGAATTATAACTTTCAAGATTTATTACCGATAGTAAAGTTGTATCTATTTTTGAAATATATTTAGAATCAAAATCAATAGAAATTTTATCTACATGTGCAAAATATTTTATTTTGTCATCATTGTCAACAGAATCGAATATCCAAATTGAATTTTTAGAAAAAGGTAAAAAAGATTCAATATCAAAATCACTTAACAATAAACCATTTTCATTGTAAAATTTTTGTTGAGATACAGAATACACAAAGTATAATCTTTGCTTTAAACAATCAAGATTTTTCATATCATCACAATTTGAATTAATTTGAATTAACAGTAAGTCGTCATCCCAAAAAACAATATTCTCTATTTTTGGCAGTTTGTGTATATTGTTTTCTACCATCATCTGAATGATATTAACAGAATAGCCTTTATTTTCTAAAATATATTGATTAGACAGAATACTGTCAATAATTTTTCCTGTATTGTAGATTGAAGGATAATTTATTTTTATTGTGTCTGTTATTGTAAGATTATTGTCGAACAAATAAATTTCCGATTTAACAGGATTTGCTAAAGCAATTATTTTGCTTGAATTAGCTATCCAATTATAATTGCTATAATGACCAAGAAATATACCTTTACCGACATCGATACTTACTTTTTTTTCAATTTTGCCTTTTTTTAAATTGAATTTTGCCAATCGAAAAACGTCATGAATAGTATCAAATCTACAAGAATTATATGTACTTGTTAATAGTACATATTTTTGTTCCGGATAATCAATATATGATATATTCTTATACTCTTTCCCTTCTCCGTTAGGTAATTTTATTTTTTTTTGAGTTTTTAGCGAATTGTTAATTTGTTTTACGGAGTACAAAACCTTATCACCCATTAGAAGGTAGTTATCATTCGGAAAATGCAACCCGCTATAGCAGCCATCTTCATCTCCATAACTATCTTTTTCATATTTCCATTTAATAATTGAAGTTTTTAGCGTACTGTCAATAATTAAAAAAGAAAGACTGTCTTCTGTTATATCATAAATAGGATTTAATGGCATAATTGTTTTATCCTTACTTTTTATCATACGCGGAGAGTAATTATAAAAAATATCAGGATTAATATTTTTTATTTCAAATTCTTTTACTACAGAAAATTCTTGTCCCAACAAATTTAAAAAAGATGCTGATAAAAAAAATAAAAATATTATTTGTTTTTTCATATTAATTTATAGTTTTAATAAGTAAGAGCTAAATCTGATTTTCATTGCAAATTTAGCTCTTAAAAATTATTTTAACAAATATTTTATTTATCAATAAGAAATTGTCATATAATGTTCCCAACCGGCTTAATGCTAAATTTATATTAATTTTTCAATATCTACAAATCTTTCCGAAAAAAATTGTAAATTTGCATTAAATATTCAAAATGAATTTTGAAGAAATAAAAAAAGATATTCAGTTAAAAAAATATTTTCCAATATATTTGTTTTATGGAGAAGAACCTTACTTTATTGACGAATTGGCAAATTTGATAATCGAGAATGTCGTTCCGCAAGAAAATAAAAGTTTTAATCAAACAATAATCTATGGAAAAGATGCCTCTATTCGTCAAATAATTGAACTTGCCAGAAGTGCTCCAATGATTGACGATTTGCAATTAATTCTTGTAAAAGAAGCACAAGGTTTAAAAGATTATAAACAAGATTTAAAAGAAAATAAATTATTGGAATTTTATGTTTCTAATGCTTTTCCGAAGCAAACTATATTAGTTTTTTGTTTTAAAGAAACAAAATCATTAGATAAACGATTAAAAGTTTTTAAACAAATTGAGAAAGAAGGAGTTCTTTTTGAATCAAAAAAACTTTACGACAACCAAATTCAACCTTGGATTGTAGAACAATTTAATTTTTATAAAAAAAAGATTTCGTTAGATGCAATGCGTTTATTAAACGAACATGTGGGGAATGATTTATCTGTGTTAAATAGCGAAATAAAAAAACTCATGGTTGCAATTCCGCAAAGCAAAAACCTTGTTGATATTGATGATATTACAAATAATATCGGAATTAGCCGGCAATATAACGTCTTTGAATTAGAAAAATCTCTGTCAAGAAAAGATGCTACGACAACTTTTAAAATCGTTGATTATTTTGACAAAAATATTAAAGCAAATCCTCCTGAAATGGTATTACCTGTTCTTTATTCATATTTTTCAAAAGTTATGATTGTTAGTTTGTTAAAAAAAGAAAAAAATGATTTTGAATTAGCAACAGCGCTAGGAGTAAATAAATTTTTTATCAACGATTATAAGATGGCATCTGTAAATTATAACATATTCAAATTAATGAATATCGTTGGTTATTTAAAAGAAGCTGACTTAAAGTCAAAAGGCGTTGATTTTGTATCTGATAAAAAAGGCGACATTTTAAAAGAACTTGTTTATAAAATTTTATATTTTTAATTATGATAGAGTTAATACCAATTTTTATTATTATTGTAACAGTAATAGTATCGCTCGTGGGTTTTTACAATGAAAATTTTTTCAGAAAATTTATGTTAAGTCCTTTTGAAATCGTGCATAATAAACAAATTTACAGATTAATTACCAATGGCTTTTTACATGGAAATTGGGGACACCTTATAATTAATATGTTGGTTTTTTATTCGTTTGCTGTAGTTACAATTAATACATTTTCTTCTATTTGGGGTAATTTTGGCATATTTTTATTTATATTATTATATCTGTCTGCAATAATCATATCTTCTTTATATTCAACATTTAAGCACAAGAATAATCTGTCTTATGCTGCAATTGGAGCTTCCGGAGCAACTTCTGCAATTACTTTTACATTTATTCTTTTTTATCCTTGGGAAAAAATTCTGTTTTTCGGCGTTTTACCATGTCCTGCTATTATTTTCGGAGGCTTATTTTTAGTTTACAGTTATATTATGGGCAAAAGAGGAAAAGATAATGTTGGTCATGATGCACATTTTTGGGGTGCAATTTATGGTTTTATTTTTCCTTTACTTTTTAAGCCGTCTTTAATTAAATTTTTCATTTCAAGAATTATAGATTTTTAAATCATGAATAAAGCTGCTTTTTTAGATAGAGACGGAATAATTAATTATGAATCAGGACATTATGCATGTTATGTGGAGGATTTTCTTATCAATGAAGGTGTCGGCGAAACAATAAAATTGTTGAAAGATAATGATTTTATTGTAATAATAATTTCAAATCAAGGAGGAATTGCAAAGGGGCTTTATACAGAAAATGATTTGTTGAAAATGCACATAAAATTATGCGAATATTTATCAAGTTATGATACAATTATAGACGATTTTTTTTATTGTCCACATCATCCCGATTTTTCTAATTGTCTGTGTCGTAAGCCAAATACGCTTATGTTTGAAAAAGCTATCGCAACTTATAATATTGACCCTAAAAAATCATTTATGCTCGGAGATGGAGAAAGAGATATAGAAAGTGCAGAAAAATGTGGCATAAAAGGATTTTTAGTAAAATCAAATCAGAATATTTTCGATATTTGTAATTCGTTGATAATAAACAAAATATGAAATTGGCGAAATGGTTAATGCTTGATGGTAATTTTTTTTTAGCAAGTGAACCAATTTTATCACATTGCAATAATGGAATTTTGTACGGTGATTTTTTTAGTTTTGAAATAGTTGGAAATTCATCTAAATTATTTTTCCCTGAATTATTCTATGAAAATTTAATAGAAAGATGTAAGATTTTTAATTTTGATATTGAAAAAATTCCTTCTCAGCTGATATTTGAACAAAATATTTATTTTTTACTTCAAAAAAATAGAATTTATAAAAGTTTTCTCGGAATAGTAACGGTTTTTAAAAATTCACGAAATTTAACTTCGATTTTAATTTCAACCGAAGTAATGGAAACAGAATTTTATTCACTAAATAAAGATGGTTTAATTGTGGACGTTTTGCTTGATAAACCAATCAATAAATTTTTAATAAATACAAAAGAATTTCAATTTTTAAATTATCAAAAAAATTTCGAGAATTATCTTTCCGATGAAATTGAATATCTTCTAATTGATGATAATTCTAATATAATTTCAACCATTGATTCAAATGTATTTTTTGTAAAAAATAATGATATTTTTCTTCCAAATAAAATATTAGAAAATAATATTAAAATAATTACAGATTTTTTAATTGATTATATCAAAAAAATAGGATTTAAAGTTGAAAACCGCGATATAAGATATTCCGAATTAGATTTTGTTGATGAAATTTTTTTAGTAAATATAAAGTACGGAATACGATGGGTTTCAAATTATAAAAGAACAAAATATTATTATCATCGTGTTTCAAAAAAAATATTTGATGGATTTAATAAATTATTAAAGGATAGCATTCAAAATGAAAGATAAATATAGAATAGAAAAAGATACAATTGGCGAAGTAAAGGTTGAAAATACAAAATATTGGGGAGCACAAACGCAACGTTCGTTGGAAAATTTCAGAATTGGCGATAAAATGCCGATAGAAATAATTAAAGCTATGGCTTTGTTAAAGGAAACTTGTGCAAAAGCAAATTACGAACTTGGAAAAATTTCGTCGAAAAAAAATGAATTAATTGCCAAAGTTTGTGAAGAAATTTTATCTGACAAATTAAGTGATAATTTTCCGCTCGTTGTTTGGCAAACAGGTTCCGGTACTCAAACAAACATGAATCTGAATGAAGTAATTGCAAACCGTGCACACGAATTAAACGGAGGAAAATTAACCGACTTAAAAAAATTTCTGCATCCAAATGATGATGTAAATAAAAGTCAGTCTTCAAACGATACTTTTCCAACAGCAATGCACATTGCAGCTTATATTATTTTGGAGAAAAAATTTTTACCTGCAATCATTGAATTAACTGAAGTTTTCAAAAGAAAAACTAAAGAATTTGAAAATGCTATAAAAATTGGAAGAACTCATTTAATGGATGCAACTCCAATAACATTCGGACAAGAATTTTCCGGTTATGTTGCACAGCTTGAACATGGAATAGAAAGTTTATCAAGAGCTAAAATAAAATTATTGGAATTGGCAATTGGAGGAACAGCTGTTGGCACAGGATTAAATGCACCAAAAAATTTCGACAAATTAGTTTGTAAATATCTTAATGAAAAAACAGGATTTGAGTTTGTACCTGCAAAAAACAAATTTGAAGCATTGGCAACCCACGATGCAATGGTTGAGAACCATGGAGTTTTAAAACAAATTGCCGTAAGTTTGATGAAAATAGGGAATGATATTCGTCTAATGGCAAGTGGTCCACGTTGTGGATTTTCAGAATTAATTATTCCTGCCAACGAACCCGGTTCTTCAATTATGCCCGGGAAAGTAAATCCTACACAAATTGAAGCTCTTACAATGGTTTGTGCACAAATTACAGGAAATGATATTGCAATTACCATTGGAGGAATGAACGGACAGTTTGAATTGAATGTTTACAAACCTCTGATAATCAAAAATTTTATTGAGTCTTCAAATTTGCTTGCGGAAGTTTGCTTGTCGTTTTCTCGTAATTGTGTTGAAGGACTTAATATAAATTTTGACAAAATAAAATATTATACAGAAAATTCATTGATGTTAGTAACAGCTTTGAATGAAAAAATTGGTTATGAAAAATCTGCAATTATTGCAAAAAAAGCATATTCCGAAAATATTACTTTAAAACAGGCTGCAATTTTAACCGGCTTGATCTCCGAACAAGAATTTGATGAATATGTGCAAATTGAGAAAATGGTATAGATAATGATTTAGTTTTTATTTTTTTATGTATCATTTTTACAGGATTGTTTCGTTATTGCCTGCTATAAAATTATACTTATTTTGGGACAGACGTATTTTATGGGGAGAAAGCAAAAATATTGTGAAGTCTAAAGAGGAAAAAAGCGTTATCAGAGACACCTCTTAAATTAGCCCTGAAGAGTTTTATTTTAGCATTAAACCCTAACTCCGCCAAAATTAGGGGGGCTATTGTGTTAATTGTTTGTGATGCAACGATTTAAGTTAAATCACAGACAACCTAATTAGGTTACTTAAATAATTTAGATAATTTTCTGGATTACAGTTGTTTATGTAATTTAACTACCTAAATTTAGCGGAGTTAGGGATTAAACCGCTGTCAAATTTACTAATAATTTAGCCTGCATTGAGCAAAATTACCGCTATCAAAAAAATCAAAATATTTTGCATAAAAAAAAGGAAAAAAATGTTATTTTTGAGGTTTTTAGGATGATTTTCTTTGTTATTTTTAACTATGTAAATCTTTTTCAAATAAATTTTATTTCTCCAAAGCCAGTTTGTATCCGGCTCGTAAGGCTTTAATATTTGCTGCAACAATTTCTTCGCCTTTTCGTCCAAAAAGTATTTGTAAACTTTTTTCAAATTCTTCTATCGGAATATCTAAGAATGGTGTTGCTGCTCCTAAAATTACAATATTAGAGGAACGCGGCGATAATAAATCTTTTGCGATTTGATCTGCATTTATTGCAACTTTGTTTGGAAGATTGTTTATTTGTAAAGTCAATTCTTCTTCATTCGGATAATCGACAATATTATTAAATGGAACCGTATTTGTAATTACCATACCATCTTTTTTCAAAAAAGGCAAATATCGAAGAGCTTCCATTGGTTCAACTGAAATAATAATATCGGCTGTTCCTTCTGCAATTAAATCGGAAAAAATCGGTTTGTCCGACAATCTTAAATGCGATTGCACATCTCCGCCTCTTTGGCTCATTCCGTGCACTTCCGATTGCTTTAAATATAAATTATTATTTACGGCTGCATTTCCAATGACAGATGCTATTGTTAATATTCCTTGTCCGCCTACTCCGGCTAATATTATATCTTTTTTCATTTTATTTGTAATTTATTATTGTATAATCACTTTTTTAAATATAGTTTCAAATTCTGTTTCAACTTTTACATAATATACTCCTGCAACCGACAAATGAAAATTTGTAATTTCAAATTTAGAAATTGTAGCCTCAAGAGCTTTACTATTAACGTCAAAAATTGTTATTTTAGTATTTATTGGAGCAAAAACAGAAAATTCGCCATCGTTTGGATTTGGATAAACTATTATTTCTTCTACAAAATCAGAATCTTCGTTTTGTTGTGTACTTTTTGAAGGAGCACAACAAGGAACATTTTGTGAAACTTGGGTTCCACAAGCATCGGTTACGACAAGCGAATAATGATAATTTTTGTATGGATGCAAACAAGATACAGAAATTGTTTGTGCTGTTGAGATAGGGTTTTGATAATTTCCTGAAATTGTTAAATAATGTTCAGACCATTGGTAAGAATATGGAGAGTAACCACCTGAAGCTATTGCTGTTGCTTTACAAGCAGCATTGACATTTAAACTTAAATGTAGCTGTTTGGCATAAGACCCTTGCAATGTATTATTGTATGTTACAGCACAGCCGTTATTATCTCTTATTCCTAGTGTATATGTACCTTCAGCAACACCTTGAAGTATATTATTTGTCGCTCCTAAAATTACTCCTCCTCCTTTTGACCATTTAAAATTATATGGAGGATTACTTCCGGTTACGGTAGCTATGATTGAGCCATTATTTAACCCGCAAGTAGGATTTGTTAAAGCAAACGTTGCACTTAATGTACTTGCAGAAACAACTTTTGGGTCTGATGCTTTTGTACACATAGTGTTTGAAACTGTAACCGTATATGTACCCGGAGTACTCACCGAAATACTGCTGCTTGTCTGAATTGGATTTGTATTCCATGCATAATTGACATTACTATACAAATTTGAATTTAATACAGCCAAATTTACCGGGTTTCCATTACAAATTCCGGTTGAACCGCCTGATACCGAACCTATCTCCGGTTGAGGTAAACCGGCTGTGCCTAATTTGGCAATATTGGGTGTAGCCCATGATATTGCTTTACTTTGAAGTACCGTTGTTTTTGCTGCTACTACAGGAATTGAAGTAGATGTAATGTTTTTTATAGGACTGTTTGCAGAAACCGCCCAATACATAAGATCTTGCGAATTATTTACGTGATATAATGAAACAATATGACCAAGTTCGTGCAAAAATGCCTGATAAAAACTTGCTTCTCCGGAGGAAGTAGAGCCTGCTGTTTGATAGCCCCATACAAGACCGGAAGCTGGATTTTGAGCAATTTTGAGATTAGATCCGTTTTTTCTGTAATACGTCAATTGAGAATTAACAGCACAATTATCAAATGACAGGTCTGTTTCCATTCCTTCAGGGAAATTTGAATCAAACCTAATAATGTTTTTTGTTACATTTGTTGTTGCAGATGTATATATGGGCTGATTGTTTAAATCTTTTTCCAAAACCAAACTTATATTTAATAAATTTGACCAATTACTTAAAGCAGTTTCAATAGCATTAATGATAGCAACTTTTTGAGGATGGTTTTGAATGCTTGTGTGCAACGTAAAAACATAATCCGCATCGCAAGACATTCGTGCTAAATTTAGTCGTTTGGGACTAACTGTTTCACTTCCTCCTACGTTAATTATGGAATAGTCTATATTTACATTTGTACTACTTATACATTCCTGATTGTTTGAATTAATAATTTTTATCGGACCGCTTCCGGCTCCTTGTGAACCATTAGTTGGACCATAATTGCTATGAATAACTTTTGAAGGAACTTTTACCTGAATTTGAGTATTTGACCAATTTACAATGTCAAAACTGTTAGTAGCTTCTGAAAATTCAGTTATATTATTGAACATACCACCATGTGTTGGTGTTGTAAAGCATAATTTCCCGGGCTGAGTTCCAAAATTTCCTCCGTTTATTGTAAGAATATCGCCAATACCGGCATGTTTTGTTTGAGTACTTAAATTTGTACTTATATATGGTTTTACTGGTGTGCTTATTGATATAGTACTCGGTTGAACGTAAGTTGTATTATCATAGCCGTAAATATCAAAAAAATCCGCATTACTTGAATTTGAATATAAAGACAAATTTGCCATATTCGCAACATCCGTAAATGAAATTGCTGTAAAAGTTCCATTCAAATTGTTGTTTAATTCTATTTGAACATGAAATAGATTAATAGACGAAGTAAACAACGGCGTTCTGTAAAGACTTGCTCCATATATAGTCCCAATTCCAAGATTTAAGATATTGGAAGAATAGTCAACCACTCTATTTTCGTATTCATAAGTTGTCGGGTCAAATAAAATAGAATTTAATGATACATTAATTTTATTGTTTGCAACAATGTTTGATCCAAATGCAGTAATGCTATAATTTAAGTGAATTCCAACATTGTCTAAAAACGTTGTAGTTGTATTTGACCTTACATTAATATTAAACTCAAAATAATATTTTCCGGTTGAAGAGTTATAATTTACTGCTTGATTAGATATTTCTACTATTAAATTATTGTTTGATTTAGTTGTTCCTGTTTCTTTTTTTTTTAGCTCTTCTGTATTCTTTTTCGCAGCTTTAACTTTCTTTTC
>JAITXI010000233.1 GCA_031284905.1 Bacteroidales bacterium | reverse complement strand
TCCTATAACGCAAGAAATAATTGACGTGTTAAAATTAAATAATATTAAAGTTATTCAGTTATCAATTGACACTATCAATAATTTAGAAATTCAAAAAATTTTAGGTGTTGAGGATAATTATTTAGAAAAAGTTAAGAAAGGATTAAAATTATTAAACGATGCTAAAATAGAAATTGTTGTAAAATCTGTTATCACAAAATTTAACGACAGTGTTGAATCAATAACAAATTTATTAAATTATTTGTTACAATTTGAAATGGTTAAGCGAATTAGTTTAGCTCCAGGGTCATATTCTATTTATAAATCATTTGATTTTAGTTCTTCTGTTTATAAAATTAATGAAATAAGAACGGTCATTGATAATTTTAAGGGAAACGCTAAAATTTCAATCAATATTCAAGACACAAATTCCTTTATAAGTTCAGAAGATAGAAGCCATTATTTTTATCAAAGAGGGATGTGTTCTGGTAATACAAGTTCTTTTTATGTATTACCAGATGGAAAAGTTACAATTTGCGAACAAATGTATTGGCATCCATTTTTTATTTTAGGAGATTTATCAAAACAATCAATAATGGAGGTATGGAATTCAGAAAAAGCATTAAATTTATGGAATTTTAGTCAAGACGAAGTAAAAACTTCCAGTCCATGTAAAACATGTAAAGAATTTGAAGAGTGTCGTAGAGGAAGAGGAAATTGTTGGCGGACAGCAATAGCTGCTTATGGTTTAGAAAATTATGATTTCCCTGCTCCTAATTGTCCTTTCGCCATTGAGATTACCAAACCATATTTTATGCCCGAAAAATAATTAATAATAAAAATGCATTGTTCCTTTTTAGATTTATAAAATTTCAACATTTTTTATATAAAATTTATATAAATTTGTAAAAAATTAATTAATGATTAAATTTTTTTTTTTAATACTAAATTTTATGTTTTTTATATTGCCATTATTTAATAATGTTTCTGCTCAGAATTGTCTATTAACAGGAAAAGTTGCAGATAGCATTGTATCGCAACCTATTTCGTTAGCAACTATAAAATTGTTACAATTACCGGATTCTGTTTTATACATGGGTACAATAACAAACGATATAGGTTTTTTTGTTTTAAAAAATTTAAATAAAGGGAATTATATTTGTGAAATTTCTTATATCGGCTACATAACAAAATCTATTTCAATTGAACTTTCCAATGAAAGGCAAGAATATATCATAAATCAACCAATATTTCTTGAAAGGAATATACAATTATTAAATGATATTGAAATTACTGAAGCCTCCAATATTTCAATAAAACTAGATCGCACAGTATATACAATAGATGCAAATATGTTAAAAGGCGTTAATACAACAATTGATGTCTTGAGGAATATACCTGAAGTAACAGTAAATTATATCTACAATACGGCTGCTATTGATGGTTCAAATGGGAATACAATAGTAATGATTAATGGAGTTTTCTCACAAACATCAATAAATTTATCTGCTGTTGATCCTAAAAAAATTGAAAATATAGAAATAATTACTTCTCCGTCTTCTGAATATGCTTCTGAAGTTGGTAGTATAATAAATATTACGCTTAAAGAAGGAACTGTTGGAATTTCGACATTGTTTGAATTAAAATCTATTGCTTTTGAAATAAACAGTGGCTCCTTTAACTTTGATTTATTTAAAAAAAAGTTTCATTACAGTTTTTTTTATTCGCCGGAAATAAAATTTTTTAATAATATTAAAGATACAATATTTGAAAAAATTAATGGTAAAGATTTAGTTTCTGAAAATTATTCAAATTATGAAAAATATAATTTTTTTAGTCAAGTTCATACAATTGAAAATAGAATTGACTACTCAATCAATAAAAAAACTTTTGTCAATATTACAGCAATAAACGATTTTGAACTTTATAAAGCAACTATAAAATATAACAATTTTTATACTTTATTTGCAAACAGCCTAATAACAGACATTTTTTACATTAATGGCAATAAACAATATGATAATTTTTCTGGAACTTATACATTGTTTTATAGACAACAATTTTCCAGAGAAAATTCAAAAATAGCTGCGAATTTTAACTTTCATCATTCAAATTCCGATAATTGTTTTGATTATTTATTAACGCAAAAAGCAGAAAAATTTGAATCTGAAATTAGCTTATTCAACAAGACGACATCAACTCGTTATTCATATAATGGGAAAATTGATTATTCTGATATCATTTTAAAAAAAATCAATATAAATAGCGGAATATTAGGTTATTATCAAATTTTCAACAGTCAATTCAACGATGGTGGTTTTGCAGATACGACTTATAAATATTCAAATTTAAAAATTTATGGTTATGTTGATTTTGTGTTCAAAATAAAAAATACTCAAATTAGAATTGGCAACAAAGTGGAAAGTTTAAGTAATTATTATAATGGAATTAAAATTAATAACCAATTTTCTTATTTGCCGTCAATTTCAATAATGCAAAAAATTTCTAATTTTCATACTTTAAGATTTAATTATAGAAAAACATCTGAATACCCGTCTGTATGGCAATTACAACCTTATTTTGTTTTTTCTCCTGATTCTTTGTCTTATTCTTCTGGTAATCCTAATTTATTACCACAGTTTATTCATTATGTTAACACTCATTATTTATTTAAGAAAAATAAAGTTTCACTGCAAATAATGCCTGAATTTTCTTATGTAGATAAAATGATAACCACAGTTCAATTTATTAAAGAAAATAATATTATTTTCAATACAAACGAAAATGTAGAAGGTAAAACTAAATGGTCATTAATGTCATTGTTTAGATATCAAACTTCGTCATTCGATTTAACAATAAATATTACTCCTTTTTTTGAATACATTAATTATTATGGTTATCGTCAAAACATTTCCTTCTCTTCAAAATTATCCAGTTATTATTTGTTGCCAAAACAATTTTTTATATTATTAGAATGTAATTATAAATATAAAGTTTTAACTACTCTTGGTTACTCTCAAAACATTTATCCTTCATTAGTATTAGCAATTATGAAACAATTTCTTAATAACAACGCAAGTTTTATGCTTGGTTATTGTTTTTCTACTGAGAGAAAAATAACAGCTCAGAATCCAAATAACTTAAATGGTTTTTATAGATACGACGAAAAAACAATTAAAATAAATGGGGTTTTTATTAAATTTAGTTATGCTTTTAGATATGGGAAAAAGAATTATAAAAAGGAAGAGTTAGAAAAATATAATGATAAAGATGTTTTACAATTAGAAGTTCAATAATTTGAAAATATTTTATATTATTTATTATTAATGCAATACTTTTTACACAACCATCAACACGATTTCGCTAAATATATCGTAATTAATCTCTGCATGGTTGCTAAATACTACGATAACAAATTTTGATAACATTATACGGAATCTCACAGCAACCCGGAAATCCGCAGTGAGCAAGTAACCGAAATATTAGGCAGCCCGCCCAAATCAATTATTCCTCGTATTTTTTCAAGCATTCTTTCAAGATATTGATTTCTTCTTTGAGTTTCTCTATATACTCTTGTTGGCTTGCAAGTAAAGATTCCGGAATAGAAAAAATTGTAGTATTATTGTTGCCATGATAATCGCCGGAAGAATTGTCATTATAAATAAAAAACTGACTATCATCAGGTTCGTAAATGTCATTTACAAGAACGCCTAATTCTTTAGCCAATTTTTTCCATTCGTCATTATTTATTTTTGTCTGTCCCTTTTCTCTTCTGCAATAACCTGATTCATCAATACCTAAAACCTCTGCCATAAACAATTGACTATAGCCTTTTTTTTCTCTTGCTGTAATAAGTTTTGTTTTTTTCATTAAACAACTTTTTTTACAAAATTAAACAAAATTTTTAATATTTCTATGATTTGAAATTAAAAAAGCTATAAATTAAATTGTTGTTTAGAGCAATTTCTTGAGATTTTTCGCAATGTTCTTCTGTTAATTAGTTGATATTAAATCATTTGCAACTTGTGATTAATCGCAATGTTTTCTTTCTAAATCGCAATACGATATATTGTTTTGAATAGTATTTTTACAAAAAATAAATTAAAGTCTTGTAAAGGCAGGACGTTAAACAAAAAGTATTATGTTAAAAGAAGTAAAAAAATTAAATCAAAAACAAGAAGAAGAATTAAAAAATGTTTTTCAAGCTATGAAATTGGAACAAGAAGAAAGTGAAAAAATAAAAGGTGGTGCTAATGGTTCTGGAGGTAGAACAAGTGCAGGTTCAGGAGGTGGAACAGGTACAGGTTCTGGTGATGCTTGGATTTGCATAGGCTCTGATTGTAATAAAGAATGCAACACTTCATTTTGCAAAGGTTGTACAATATGTGAAACATGTATCACTTACGGTTGCAATGTTGGATATGGAGCTTAGAGTTAATCCTGAACAATTAATAATAACAACTAAATCAATACGATAAAGGTATTGACATAAGATTACACAAAAATTAATTAAAAATATTATATAAATTTTAATTAAAATATATCTTTAAAATAGTTGTATAAATTTATAAAAAATGGGAAAAATAAACATAACAGACACATATATTATTAATCCTGCATATAAAATTAGAAATGATAAAAAAAGATGTGTTATAACAAATAATAATTCATTTTTATTACATCCAAAATGGGAGATAAATGATGAAATAAGTGAAAATATTTCATGGACACTAAATCCCTATTTAGAATATATTTTTAGTTTTTTTGATGGAAAGCGTACATTAGAAAAAATTTTAGAAGAATTTGTTGAAATTTCAGATTTGTCTAAAGAAGAATTATTTAAAATTTTTTCTAAATTTATTGAAAATAAAGAAAATCAAATAATTAACATTTCGTATTATTATAGTCCAATTCCTAAACGCTTTTTAATAAAAAAGACAAAAAAAATAGTTTATCGTAATATATTGGAAGGCATTGATATTTCTACAATGTTAAAAGACGTTGATATGCAAACAATGCGAGAATATATTCCTAATTCAATTGTAATTATGGTAAATAATACTTGTGTTACTGATTGTATTTATTGTTATGCTAATACATCTCATAAAGTTGAAAAATCATTGTCATTTGAACGTATTAAGGAAATAATTAAAGAAGCTTCTTTATTAGGTATGAATGACGTTGAGATTGGTGGAGGAGATTTTTTTGTTTATAAACATTGGAAAAAATTATTACCGGAGCTTATAAAATATGAATATGCTCCGTATATTTCAACAAAAGTTCCAATAACACAAGAAATTATAGATGTTCTTAAAGCCAACAATATAAAAGGAATACAACTTTCGATAGATAGCGTGGATAATGATGAAATTCAAAAAATTTTAAATGTTGATGAAAAGTATTTAGAAAAAGTAAAACATGGTGTAAAACTTTTAGACGATGCAAAAATTGAAATTACTATAAAACCTGTTATTACAAAGTACAATGACAGCATAGCGTCTGTTACAAATTTATTAAATTTTCTTTCACAATTTGAAATGGTAAAAACAATAAATATAGCTCCGGGTTCTTATAGTATTTATAAACCATTTAATTTTAGTTCAAATGTAAAAAAAATTGATAAAATTCGAGAACTTGTAAAATCTTATAATACAAAAACTTCAATAAAAATAAATGTTCAAGGAGGAAATACATATTCTGACAAAGAAACAAGGCTCATAGCTGCAAAAGGCAGAAAATCGCTTTGTTCTGGTAATGTTACTTCTTTTTATGTATTACCAGATGGAAAAGTTACAATTTGCGAACAAATGTATTGGCATCCGTTTTTTATTCTTGGCGATTTATCAAAACAATCAATAATGGAGGTATGGAATTCAGAAAAAGCATTAAATTTATGGAATTTTAGCCAAGAGGAAGTAAAAACTTCCAGTCCATGTAAAACATGTAACGAATTTGAAAAATGCAGAAGAGGTCTTGGTAATTGCTGGCGTTTTGCTATTGCTGCTTATGGTGAAGAAAATTATGATTATCCATCTCCTGATTGCCCGTATGCTCCTGAAGTAACAAAACCGTATTTTACACCGGACGAATAATTATTAATTGACAATATATTAAGTAACAATGCGTTATATTAAGAAAATATAATAATTATTATGTAATGAGAATCATTCTCTTTAATAAAGTTGAAAATTTATATTGGCATCGAATATTATCTTTCATTATAGATTTTTTCCTAATCTTTATTTTGCCATATATTTTTACATTAATTAATTTCATATTACAGGGCAGATTAGAAATAAAATGGATGATTAATACAGTTTTTTTAATTGCAATAATAAATACAATTGTTTCAGTTTTTTATTCGGGTCAGTCAATAGGTATGGGAATTATCGGCTTAAAATTTAATAGCAATAATTTGAAATATTTTAAAGTAAAAATTTTCTTCAGAGAATTTGTTTTAAAATGGGGCTTGTTTTTTATTTTACCAATAATAGTAATTTTTTTTAAATATGATGGTAGTGAAATTTTCTTAAATATAGGAACATGTTTACTTCTGCTACCGTTATTATTCTTATTCTTAAATTTTTTGTCATATTTTATTTTTAAAAGAACAATTCTGGATATTATAACTAATATTCAAATAACTAAACAAAATAATAATACAAAAAATCATAATTCTTTTATAGCTTCAATCATAGATTTGCTTTTAATATTTTCTATTACAATTATTTTTAATAGAATATTACCGCAATGGATATTTGTTGATTTTTTAGCAACATTTGTTTTCATAACTTTTATTTATTTTTTTATATCATATATTTTTTTTAATAAAACTTTTGGAAAACATTGCACGGGAATTGCTATCGTTTCTAAAAATGGAGAAAAACTAAAATTCAAAGGAATTGCAACAAGAGAAATATCGAAATTTTTGTTCGTATTTCTGCTCCCAACAATCTACACCTATCTTATTTTTAGATTTTGCGGGAATAGTATCGGATTAAATGTTTGGTACGATTGTTCAATACTTTTATATTTTACGATTTTTCTATGTTTTTGGGGAATCAAAAAAAAATTTTGCTGGGACATATTTGCAAAAACAGAGAAAATTAAACAAAAGCTAACAACAAAAGCTATAATTGTAAATTATTCTATAATTATTGTGCTTTTAACTCTTGTTTATGGATTTTTAGTTTTTGATAATAATATAAATAATGTTTCAGAACAAAAATTTTTAGGATTTAATTTGCCTTTTAAATTTAAAGAATATCCAAATAATTCAAAAATAAAACCATATACTGCTTTTTTGTCTGAAAACAACGTTGAAAACCCAAAAGATTATATTTTAGGCTTGTTTGAAAATAACGATATTGTAATACTTTGCGAACATTTTCATGGAGAAGATACTCAATGGGATATGATAAGTGATATTGTGAGTGATGAACGTTTTATAAATAAAGTTGGAAATATATTTACTGAATATGGCTATATAAAAGACCAAGAAAAAGTAAATAAATTTTTAGTTACTTTTTTTCCAAATGATACGTTGTTAGAAAAAGCAACAGCAACATTAATGAAATATCAAAGTGTAGGTTTTTATTCTATTATGAAAAAAATCAACAAAATAAATAATAATTTACCTGATAGCTTAAAAATTATTGAGCATTTTACAGACATTTTGACTTCAAATTATATTTATAATAACAAAAATTTTTTGCCACAACAGCAATTAATTAAGCGAGACAGTTTAATGGCACAAGTAGTAATTGACTGGTATAATACAAACAATAAGAAGTGTTTGGTTATAACAAATTATAGACATGCTTTTGCGGTAAATAATGATGCAAAAAGAAAACATTTGTCCGATTTTGAGAAATATTTTAAATTTAATGAAGCTCAATATATCTATGACAATTTTCCAAACAAAACAGCTAATGTTTTAATAAACCCGCATAAAATTCAATCTTTTTTTCCATTGCATATTCCAATCTGTGAAGGAAAATGGGAAACAGCATTTAAACAAAATAATTTAGTCCCGGTAGGATTTAATTTTAAAGAAACTCCTTTTGGTAAAGATGTATTTGACATGTACCCTACATCCGGTGTAAATATTAATTTAAAATATCAAGATATTTTCACAGGATTAGTTTTTTACAAACCCCATTCACAGCTTACAACTTCGTCTCCTTTATACGAAAAATATGGTGCAGAACAAGAATACAAATATTTAATT
>JAITXI010000229.1 GCA_031284905.1 Bacteroidales bacterium | reverse complement strand
TTAAATGAATTAACGATAGCTTTAATTTGAGAATCCGGTAAATATTGAAATTTTTTGTCGATATAATTAGTAAAAGAATTTGTAGTATTGATAATATTTCCTACATGGAAAATTTCAATATTCTCAATCAAATTATCTGTATTACAGTAAATTGTATATTTATTATTCTGATTTTTTTCTATTTTTTGAATTTTTATATATTCAGTTTCGGTATCTGAAAAAATTCTCACTCTCAATTTTGAAGTTTTAGTTAAATCAATATTTGATATTATTTGAAATGAATTTGAATTAAGTTTAAAAATTTTTCCCAAAAATATTCCTGTACTTGGGTTTTCACTAATTGATTCTGAAATATTTTTTCCAAAAAAGAAATCAGTTTTTTCTCGACCAAAATCTTGTTCGAGTTGCTCTTCCGATTTTTCTATCATATCAAAATTATCAATTGCATTTCGATATGCTTTTGATGTAACATAAACATATTCTGGAGATTTCATTCTACCTTCAATTTTCAAAGAATTTATCTTCAATTTTGAAAATAGCGGAATGTTATTTATTAATTGAAGGTCTTTCAAACTAAAAAATGGTTCTTTTTGATTTTCTGAAATAAAATTTCTACGACAAACTTGTGTACACATTCCTCGGTTTGCACTATTTCCTCCCAGAAAACTACTAAACAAGCAATGTCCTGAAAATGAATAGCATAACGCCCCATGTACAAATATTTCTTTTTGAATATCTGAATTTTTAGAAATACTTATTAATTCATTTTCTGTTAATTCTCGAGCTAGAATTACACGTTCAAAGCCTTGTTTTTTGAAAAAAACACAATCAGCTGAATTGTGTGAAGCAAGTTGTGTACTCGCATGAATTTTTATATTATTAAAATATTTTTTTACTAAATTTGCTATTGCAAAATCCTGAATTATTATGGCATCAGGCTTTATTTGAGAAACAATTTCTAATGTTTTTATTAATTCCGAAATTTCTGAATTTTTGATTAAAGTATTAATTGTAATAAAAACTTTTACATTATTTTTATGTGCTTCTCGCACTAAATTAAAGACTTCCGTATAAGAAAAATTCTTTGCCTTTTTTCTTGCATTAAAATTTTTTAATCCTAAATATACTGCATCGGCACCACCTCTTATTGCGGCAAAAAAATTTTCAATTGAGCCAACCGGTAATAAAAGTTCAAGGTTGAACATTATTATTCAAGTTTTTTTAATTTATTATATGTACAATAATCGGCATAATTCCATTCAAAGAAATTCCGCTTTTGATATTGTTCCATAAAATCATTTTTTTATCCTCTATTGTTTTATAATAGCTTTCAAATGATAACGATTTGATTCTCAATCTCCAAAGATAAGTATTATTAGGATATTTTTCCGACAGTTTTTCTTGCGAAGATTTTATATTTTCTACCTCTTGTTCTGTTTTATAAAGATATGGCAATGCACTATCATCTAATTTCGACATAAAATGTACATCAATCATATTTTGTTGGTAATTTTCAAGATTATATTTTGCAATAATTATATCCCAGTTGAAAAATGAAGAAACAACAAATGCCAACAAAATAATATAACTATTTGCAGCTAATAAAAAATGTGTATTTTTCTTTAAAATTATTTTCAAAACTATTGACAAAAGTCCTAACATCGTTACGCCTAAGAAAAACAATAAAGCAATTCTTTTATAAGTTAGACCAAAATTTTCGATATAATAATAATTTCTAACTATTACTGAAAAAGTCATTATAAAATTTTGGAAAATCCAAACAATAGAAAGAATTTTTATAAAAAGGTTATTTTTGAAAAAATTCAACTTATTTCTAAAGAAAAACAAAGCTATTCCTCCGGATAATATTATTGCGAAAATCAATACGTATGTTCCTTTATGAACGAAATTACCTAAAGTTTCTCCTTCAAAATTAAAATTTAACCACACTTCATTAATATCAACAACGTTAAAAAATAAAATCAAAAGATTTAATAATGCTAAAATTATTATTCCTGACAAATTTTCTAATTTCAAATTACTTATAGTTTTTTCATCAAAATCGGGGGAAATATTACTCAATGTAAAACTTGCGTTCAAATCTTTTTTATACAAACAAGATGGACGAGATGCAAGAAATAAAACATTTCCTAATAAAAATCCAAAAATTAAATATAGAATAATATCCCAGCCTATTTTTTCAAAAAATTCCACAACACTATCTAATATAAATGCGATTTTGTTATAAAAGACATCACTAGCCCAAGCATATAAACCGACAAATAATACTAAAAACAAAAATGGTAAAATAATAAATAGAAATATTTTCTTCAAACTAATATTATTAGAAAATTTTGGTTTATGCCAACGAGTTAATAAACGGATTTGAGACGAAAAAATCTTAACAAAACTTTCTACCGATAAATTTAAAAATGATTGGATGGATTTGAATGACAAAGCTGCACTACTTATAATTAATAAAATTGCATTAATAAATATTGTCCATTCCGAATTTATGAAAATTACAAAAAAAGCTGAAATTATTAGCGAAGCAAGCACTGTTATTGTTAAGTAGTTAAATTTTAATGGTTTATTCAAATATAACATTAATGGAATTACTAACAACTCAAAAAGAACTAAATTTAAAGCAATGTGATTTTTAAAAAAGAAAACAACAAAAATTACCGTGAAAAGTACATTTAATAAAAATAAATATTTTTTTCTAATTCTCATATTATTATTTTATGATTAAACTATAATTATTAAAAAATATTTTGTTTTAGAAAAAAATCATTGATTTACGTAATCTTTTAGTAAAAAATGGTATATATAAATAGTTCTTGTACTTACGATTCGTTAAGTTAAAACAAACTGCTCGTTAAAAACATATTTTTTATTGGATACCTAATTCTAAATATTTTCTAACGAGCAAAAATTTATCTGTTTGAATTAATATTCAAACGATTATCAGCTTATTTCAAAACGCCCAAATCTCTTCCAACTTTTTCAAAAGCTGTAACAGCTTTATCCAAATGTTTTATTTCATGAGCAGCAGAAAGTTGTACTCTTATCCGAGCCAACCCTTTTGGAACTACCGGATAATAAAAACCTGTAACATAAATTCCTTCTTCCAATAATTTTGATGCAAAATCTTGAGCAAGTTTTGCATCATAAAGCATTACAGCACAAATAGCTGATGCTGTGGGTTTTATATCAAAACCAACCTTGCTCATTTTTTCCATAAAATATTCGGTATTTTTATGTAATTTGTCTTGAAGTGTAGTTGTTGCAGTCATCATTTCAATCATTTTAATACCGGCGGCTGCAACTAATGGTGGTATAGAATTTGAAAATAAATAAGGACGAGAACGTTGGCGAAGCATTTCAATAATTTCTTTTTTTCCGGTTGTGAAACCTCCAATTGCTCCACCAAATGCTTTTCCTAAAGTTCCTGTAATAATTTCAATTTTTCCTTTTAAATTATAATGTTCCGTTACACCACGACCTGTTTTGCCGACAACTCCGGCAGAATGTGATTCATCAACCATTACCATTGCATTATATTCATTTGCAAGTTCGTAAATTTTATCCAAAGGAGCTACATTTCCGTCCATTGAAAAAACGCCATCAGTAACAATTAGTCTGAATTTGCAACTTTGAGCTGCTTGAAGTTGTTTTTTCAGGTCTTCCATGTTTGCATTTTCATATCTAAATCTTTGTGCTTTACATAGACGAACACCGTCAATAATTGAAGCATGATTTAAAGAATCGGAAATAATTGCATCATTTTCAGTTAACAATGGTTCAAAAACGCCTCCATTAGCGTCAAAACAAGCTGCATACAAAATTGTGTCTTCAGTTCCAAAAAATTCTGCAACCGCTTTTTCCATTTTTTTATGCAAATCTGATGTTCCACAAATAAAACGAACAGAAGCCATTCCATATCCATGAGAATCTAAAGCCTCTTTTGCTGCTTGTATTAATTCCGGATTATTAGCCAAGCCTAAATAATTATTTGCACAAAAATTTAATACTGTTTGCCCAGAATTAATTTTTATTTCAGAACTTTGTGGAGAAACAATAATTCTTTCATTTTTATAAAGTCCAGCTTCTTTTATGTCGGAAATTTCTTTTTCTAAAAAACTTTTATAATCTGCATACATTTTTTTATATTTTACACAAAATAAACATTTTTTTGTTGGAAAAACAAATATTTTGAATAAAAAAATATTCTTAGATTATATTTTTAGAAATTTAATATTTTGATTGACAAAACTCTTATCTTTTTTTAACTTTATTATCAAAAAATTAATATTATGGGAAATCTTTTGTCTGTTTTCCCTAAAAATTTGTACACATTGCCTTCGGAATGCAAAACTGATTTTTCTTATCTATAATATTGATTACAATTTTTAATCTTTAATCTTTAATTTTTAATTAATCCATTTGCAGAATTATAAATACTGAAATTTATTAATTTATCATAACTATATCTCGGATTTCTATAATAAATCAATAAAAGATAATCATTTTCAGTTTCAAAAAAACTTCCTTCAAAAAAAGTATGGTCAATTTTTCCTGTTTCAGTATTTTTTGCTACATATCTATAATTATAATATCCTTGTTTCAAAAATAATAATTTTTCGTAACATCTTGTTTTTTCATTATAAATCATTTTGTTATTTTCATTTAATTCATAATCAGTTAATTCACCATAAATATAAATGTTTGTGTTATAAAGAGGCACATTATAGGAAAGTGAAAATTTCACGATTATATAATCGGCTTGTATTTCAGGATAATCATTATTTTTAAATCGTTTGGTTCTAATTCCAAATTTTCCGTTAAAATCTTTATATTTTGAATATTTTGAATCTAATTTTGATTTATCATTTTCTAAATCTACATAATAATAGGGGTCTTTAAATTCAAGATTTTCGACATGTTCTCCCATCATTTCAAGATTAATTATATCAAAAGTACGATATTCATTAGCTGCTTGAAACATAGTTTTTTCTTCCCAATCATAAACTATATTTTCATTATCCAAAAAACTTGGCTTTATATTGTAAATTGCATTATTCCATTGATAATTTTGTAGAATTACAGGTTTAATTTCATTTTCAGGAATATAAATTTCAAAATTTTTATAATTAATTTCAAAATCTAATTTTTGAGACGTTTTTCTATATAAACTATTCACCACAGAATGTAAATTTCCTCCAACTTCTATTAAAGTTTCAAAAATCATAAATCTTTTTGTGCAAACGATAGTTTCTAAATCGCCATTTTTTGTATAAACCACTAATAAATAATTTCCGGAAAGTTTACACTGAATATCGTCATTTGGAATTAATAAATCATAATGTGTATATTGAACAAAAGTGCTATGAGAATCGGAATAATTTCTAATCTGATTTTCTTCAAATCCGGTTGCATATTCAAAGAAAAACAAATTTGATGGTTTCCATTCGGAACTGCAATGAATAATTGTATAATAATAATCATCCGGATTTGAGCCGATTTGATCAAAATTAAAAGAAATATTTTGTCCGGCATTTAATTCTATTATTGGGTATGTCAGCTCCTCTCCTTCTACATGAATTCTCACGGATTTTAGCCTTTCCGAATAAATTTTATCTTCACAAATCAAAGTATCTTTATTTATCGAAAATAAAGATTTTGGTATAAAAATTGAAAAAAAAATTGTTAAAATATAAATAAATTTGATGTACATAATAAAATATTATATTAAATTTGTTAAAAAATACAAAATTAAAATACTATGAGGACTTTTAATATATTTCTTTTAATTTTTCTATTGTTCATTCCTGAATATTTTTTTTCACAAAATGTTAGAGCCATCTCCATTACAAACAAGGATAATGCCAATTATACGGAAATTGCAGGTACAAATTTAAAATTATTAATTCCGGATGGTTTTGTTTCAAGTAATACTTTTCTTGGCTATTCTGACGAAATGTCGGGTTGTAAAATTTTATTTACTGAACTTTCGGGAGAAGTTTATAAAAATTTTTTCGGTTTGGATAAAGGAAAATTATTTGAAGCAGGAGTTTTATCTAATAAACAAACTTTTTATTTAATTAACGATTTTGATGCGCTTTTTGTTGATGGAATTCAGGCTTCCGAATATGGAAATTATTATAAATATATTTTAATGATTGGAAATATTTCTTATACTTATGTGATTACAGCTTCAATTCCGCAATTTCAAGATGAAAAAACTCGTGAAAAAATTAAAAATTGTTTATTAAGTGTCATTTTCAATCCTAAGGAAAAATATGATGATAGCAAAAATTTTGATTTTACTATTGATACGCTTGGAACAAATTTCTTAAGAACTCAATCAGTTTCAAATTCTTTTGTCTTTACAGAAGATGGAATATTACCTTCAAATTCGACAGATAAAACAACACTGATAGTAAATAAATTACCGTTTAATAATAAATTAGACGAAAAAAATGTAATAAAATTAACACAAGAACTTTTTGACAAGTTCAAATTAACATATTTTGAACAACCGCAAATTAAAAATATTTCTATAAATAATATGCAAGCATATCAAATTTATGGAATTGGAATGAATGAAACTACTTTTCAAAAAGTATTATTTTTTTTAACATTAATTTGTAATGAAAACAATTATTACGCTATTACTGCAAATACAATTGGCAATTTTGATAATAATTTGGTAAAGTTTAAGAAAATAGTTGAAAGTTTTAGGATAAAATAATATATTTGACTGATTTTCAAAATTATTTTTTATGAATTTTAAAAAATCTATAATATGGCATTTACATGTTATTGTTGAAAAATATTGTTTAATCTTACCTTACTATTATAACAATTTCATATCTCTTGTCCATTTTACAAACTAGCGTGAGAACTAAATTTATTATAGTTTTTCTGCATGCCGTAGGTATGCAGAAAAACTATAAACTCTTTTTTTACGAACGATATATGCCTAACGGCATGCAATCTATACGTGTATATATATTTAAAAAAAGTTGCTTGTCTAACGGCAAGCAACTTTTTTTTTTAATACAATTTAATAATTTGATTTACAAATGTTTTATTTTTAGTTATTGTTTTTACGTTATAAACACCCGGCTCTATATTTGGAATTTTTAGTGTTACTATATCATTTCCTGCA
>JAITXI010000228.1 GCA_031284905.1 Bacteroidales bacterium | reverse complement strand
TTTTTATTTCTTGAGCTTTATTATTTTCAATTTCTTTTACATATAAAGCATTGCCGGAAGTGGATTCGGAAGGATATATTAACAAATATTTTTTACTATCGGAAACTGATGCTGAAAATCCTATTTCCGGTTTAGACGGATTTTCGTAAATCAAAATATCATTTATTTGTGGAGTTCCCATTTTATGATAATAAATTTTTGAATTTATATTTTGACCGGATAATTCTGCTCCTTTTGCAGGTTCCGGATATCTATTATAGTAGAATCCATCTTTATACCAAGAAATTCCTGAAAATTTTACCCATTTAATATTGTCGGTTAAATCTTCTTTCGTTTCAATATTTCTTACGAAGATTTCTTCCCAATCGCTGCCAGCTGTTGATATTGCGTAGCCCATTAATTTCCCGTCATCTGAAATTGAAAGCGTAGAAAGAGATTTTGTCCCATTTTCAGATAATTTATTTGGGTCTAATAATTCGGTTTCTGTTCCGTCTAAAGCAGTTTTACAATATAAAACACTCTGATTTTGAAGTCCGTTGTTTCTAAAAACAAAATATTTATCAGCTTTTCTGAATGGAGCTCCTTCTTTAGGATAATCCCAAATTTTCAATAATTTTGCTTTTAACTGTTCTCTATAAGGTATTTTTGATAGAAAATCAGAAGTTACTTTATTTTGTTGTTTTACCCATTCTGCTGTTTCTGCTGAATTATCGTCTTCTAACCAACGATAAGGATCAGCTACTATTGTCCCAAAATAATCGTCTGTATCATTTGTCTTTACTGTTTCGGGATAATTTATTTTTTCTTTTTTATTGCATGAAATTATTGCAAAAATCATTACCATTATTACAAATATTTGTATCTTATTCATTTAATTTAAATTTATAACAAAATTATATGTTTTTTTTGAATTATTTGAAATTTTTCTTTATCTTTTTTTAATTTAACTAAATATTTTCTTTAATGAATATCGTATTTATACTAAAATGCTATCTAATTAGCAAATAAAAACTTACTTCGCTTTTTTAACCCAACTTGACTGCACAAAGCCATTTTTTGAAATATAAAATTTATAAAAACTTACCTTTTTTATTTGTTTTTTGGGGAAATTTTATCAAGTTATTTTAACACTTTAGAAGAGGTTTATACGCGTAATTTGTTGATTTCAAAGTTAGTATTTTCAAACAGCGAAGTAAGAATAATTCCTGCATTTTGTTTTTTCGTTTCCAAAGAAATTAAATCCCATGCTTTTTGAATATTATTATTATCAATATGACTGAAAATTTCGTCAAGAAGAATTAGTTGAAATGGCTGACATAAAGCACGAACTATTGCAATACGTTGTTGCTGCCCGTAAGACATTTTTTCAACTTTTTTATTAAAAAAATCTTTAAGTCCAAGGTAATCAATCATTTCTAAAATTTCAGATTCAGTCTTAAAATTGGTAATTTTATTCTTAATTAAAATGTTTTCTCTTACAGTTAAATCCGAAAAAAGCATAAGTCCTTGCGGAACAATGCTTATTTTAGTTTTTCTGATTTCAGAAATTTTTTTATTAGAAAGATTATTGATATTTTTTCCATCAAGACAAACAGTTCCCGAATAATCTTTTCTAATGCCATAAATGATATTAATAAAAGTAGTTTTTCCCTTACCTGAATCGGCATAAATCATAAGATTTTCATTTGTGTCAAGTTTGAGATTTTTATTCCAAATTTCTGAATTTTCAACGTCTCTTTCGGGAATTGGAATGGGAACTACTTTTGAGAAGTCAATTTTCATTCTATTCAACTTCTTCGATTTCTTCCAATTCTTCTAAAAGTTGCTGATATTCTTCATCGGTAAAATCGTCATAATTATCATTTCCAAAATTAAACGGAGAAGAAGTTCCTAAAAAACTTTCAATTAATTCTTTAATTGGATTACCAAATTCTTTTTCTATTTCTTTACGATTTTCATAAAGTTTATTTTGGTCAATTTTTTGAATAGTTTTATTTACTTTAAACGTAGATGTAACAATAAATCTGTCTCTTTGAAGTTCAACAATCATTTGTCCGTAATTATTTGCTACATCTATTCCTATAAGATTCATAACTTTTTCTGAAAATTCATTTTCAAAAATCGGAACAAAATCGGAAGAAATCCATAAATTTAAATCTTTACAATTTTTATGAAATTCTTTGAAATCACTATTAGACATGATAGATTCGCTTGATTTTAAATTCATTAAATTTTCGAGTGAATTAATATTAATTTCGTTATTTGCATAAAGAATAACTGCAACATTATCATTCCAGCCAATAATCATCTCGGATTCCGGTTGCATATAAAAAATTTCATTTTTATTTTTGATAAAAGTTGATACTTCCATTTGAAAATCAGCAAAAATATTATTAATATTTGCCTCTAATTTTTTTCTATTTATTGGAATATATAACCCTACTAATTTATCAGTTGATGCAAAACCGTAAATTTTGCCTTTCATATCAATTCCCAATGAATTAGGATCTTTCAGAAAATTATCAACAATTTTTTTACCATTAGGACTATAAGCAGCTAACATATTCAGTTGACTTTGATATTCTTTTATAAATATGTTTTCATCTAAATTTCCAATGTTTGAAAATTTTGTACCATCACACATAATTACACAAAAAGCATTTCTCGGAATACGAACGGCATTATCTTTTTTCTGTCCGCAAGAAACAAAAAACAATAAAACTGTTACAAAAATTACTGATAATAAAGCAAATTTTTTGCTAAAGAACGGTCTAAAGATATTCATAATTTATTTTTTTTTGATTATTAATTAATGGTTAAAATATTTTACAAAATTACAAGAAATATTTTAATAATTACAAAATATTTTTTATGTAAGATAAAAGAAACATAATAATGACAATTTGTAATTATTATTATGGATTTATTTTTAACAAAAAAAATGTGTAGAGACGGGATACAATTCATCTCTACACATAATTATTAAATTTTTTAATACAATTTAATAATTTGATTTACAAATGTTTTATTTTTAGTTATTGTTTTTACGTTATAAACACCCGGCTCTATATTTGGAATTTTTAGTGTTACTATATCATTTCCTGCA
>JAITXI010000202.1 GCA_031284905.1 Bacteroidales bacterium | reverse complement strand
TTTTCCGAAAAATATAAATCTCAACGTTATTTTGCTTATTTTCAATCATATACAAATACATATAAAAATATTAATGAATTAGAAAAAATTTATTTGGAAGCCTTAAATTACGATAAAATCGAAGGAATGGTAGTAGCAACTCGTCCCGATTGTGTGAATGATGAAATCTTCGAGATGATTTCAAATATTGCAAAAAATAAATATGTAAGTATTGAATTTGGAGCAGAATCTACAAATGACAAAACATTGAAATTTATCAATCGTGGACACACTTGGCAACAAACAGTTGATGCGGTTTTTTTGGCAAAAAGATACAATTTGAATTGCGGTTTACATTTTATATTAGGGCTGCCGGGCGAAACAGAAAACGATTTCTACGAACATGCAAAAAAAATTTCAAAACTACCGGTTGATACTCTTAAATTACATCAATTGCAAGTTTTGAAAGAAACAAAATTACATGAAATTTTTATTTCAAATCCTGAATTATTTATAGATTTATCTTTTGAAAATTATAAAAAAATAATTATTCGTTTTCTTGAAAATTTGAACCAAAATATCATAATTGACAGATTAACAAGTGAATCACCAAAAGATATGCTGATTTATCCGAATTGGAACGGAATGAAAAATTTTGAAATAGTACATATTATTAACAACGAAATGAAGAAGAAGAATACTTGGCAAGGAAAAGAAGTGAAATAAAAATTTTAGATTTTAGATTGATGATTTTAAATTGAACAGCTACAATCATAAATCATAATTATCAATTATTTCTTTAATTTTAATCCAATCAATAAGTCCGCCAATGTTTTTGTCATCTATATAGATATCCGCATAAATTTTACGGCTCATATAATTATGAAATTCTTCATTTGGTTCGTTCTCATTGACGGCATAAAAAACAAGTCCGTTTTTTTTGCAAAAATTCATTGCTTCTTCCAAATATTTTCCTGCTCTGTATGTCCATAATATCAGATAATGACCTTCTGCTTGCAATTGCTTTAATACCTCAAAAGAATAAGGAATTTTTTTACCAATTTCAGGATAACGATGCTCAACTATTGTGCCATCAAAATCAACTGCAATAATTAATTTTTTATGTGTCATTGATTTTATTTAACTTTGTATAAATATGCTTTTGAATTTCCACTATTTGGATTTAATGGCTGAATAATCATTTTATCTTCTGTAAGACTAATAATTTTTGATTTTTCAATCGGCTTATTATCAATAGGTTTTACATTTAATAATTTTCCGTCTTTTGAAATTCCCCATATTCCATTTTTTACTCCCGGCATTCCTTTCATCGAATATTTATGGTCTTCGGAGATACTAATTTCTATTGTTGGAATTATTTGTTTTGTTTTCTCACGTGCAAATTCTTGATATTCAGGTGCTAAATTAGCTAATTTCAATTCGAGAGAATCTACTTTCCAAGTTCCGATCATCATTTTTTCATATTTTTCTTGAATTTCTTCTTTTTGTGCAATAGCATTCAATGTAATAGATAATATACTGATTATAAATGATATTTTTAAAATGATTTTCATAATGTTATTTTTCAGATAGATTAATAATTTTATTATTTATATTAATATTTTGTAAGATATTTGGCATTCTCGTTTGGCTTGTGTCAGATACAAAAATCTGACCAAAATTTTCATTTGAAACTAATTCGGAAATTATTGTTACTCGTTTTTTATCTAATTTGTCAAAAATATCGTCTAAAAGTAGGATAGGAGCTATGTTCAATTTTTTTTTAATATAATCGAATTGAGAAAATTTTAAACTTATGATGAAAGATTTTTGTTGCCCTTGTGAACCGTTTTTTCTAATTGGCTCATTATTAAGTAAAAATAAAAAATCGTCTTTATGAATGCCCACGGTTGTATAGCCAAATTTTATATCTTTTAGAAAATTTGTTTTTAAATTTGTTTCAAAATTATCATCAAGAAGTTGAGATTGATAAATTAAATTTGCTTCTTCGTTGAAATTTGAGATTTTGTTGTAATAATTTGTGAAAATATCAATAATTTCTGTAGAAAATTCTTTTCTTTTGTTAAAAATATAATTTCCTTTTTCAATTAAAATATGATCCCATGATTCAAGATTTATATAATCTATTTTTTTATCATAATATTGTTTGAGAAGAATATTTCTGTTTTCAAGAACTTTATTATAATCAATTAAATTTTTTAAATAAATTTTATCAAATTGAGAAATAATAATATCAATAAATTTTCGTCTTGAATCGCTACCAAGATGTATTAAATTAGAGTCGTAAGGCGTTGAAAAAACAATAGGAATTAAGCCAATATGTTCGGATAATTTTTCATATTCGACATCGTTTCGTTTGACAGTTTTTTTCTTATCTTTGATAAAATTACATGAAATTTTTTCTAATTTATTATTTAATTCAAAATCGCCTTTCAGAAGAAAAAATTGTTCTCCGTATTTTATTGTATTTTTGTCATTAGTAGGGAGAAAACTTTTGCATAGAGAAAGATAATGAATTGCGTCTAAAATATTTGTTTTTCCGATACCGTTATCTCCAATGAAACAATTTATTTTATCACATAATTCTGTATCGTAAGATTCAAAATTTCTAAAATTATTTAATGATAAATTTTTTAAATACAACTTGATTTATGATTTTAGTAGTTAGGTGGGTAAAAGAAGTTAAAAAATTATTCAACAACTTTAAAATCGCTTTCATAATCTTCAACAAAATTCATACTTTGTGCTTTCCAAATTTTGTCCGGTTTGTAGAAAAAAACTACCATTTTAACGGGCTGTCTGTCGTATTTTAAAGTATAACAATATTTTGCATAAACTTCTCCTGCATAATATTTTGTTGCAAGGTCGTAGCCATAATAATTTCCTAAAAGTTTTCTTGAAGCATTTAGATTATCTTTAATAGCTTGAATGCCGGGTAGTTTTGTGTCTATCTTTGTATTTGTGGTAAAAAAATAATCAATAGCTTTATCCGTATCTTCTTCATAAATAGTGAAAAAATATTCCATAATTTGTTCCGGCGTACTTTGTGAAAAAATTTTTACAGGTAAATAAAATAATAAAAAAACAAGTAGTATTTTAAGATGTTTCATATTTATAAAATATGTACAAAATTATATAAAAAAAATGAAAAAACAAAGTATTAAATTCGACCTTAAATCCGCAAAAAAAATCATAATTATTTAAAATTCAATTATATATGTAAATAATTTTTTATTAAAATTAACGAAAAAACTTTTATTTATATCGCTGAATTTAAGTCTATTACGATTTTGTTTGCGAATTTAAGGTTTATTCTAAATTGCTATTCATTGCAGGTAAGATTAAACAATATTTTTCAACAACAACATACCAAAAATGCCATATTGTCGATTTTAAAAAATAATATTATTTGCTAATTTGATAGCGTTTTAGTATCACTATCAGGAACGTAAGATTATGGGATATACATATTTAAAATATTTGGAACATAGGTGTTTGCCAATAGCTATCATAATATTTAAAAAAAGTTAAACCCTAACAAGATTATAACCAGCTTCGCTATTAGAACCATATTGAAATTTTAATCTAAATTATTAGTACATTTGATTAGCATTTTATAGTATCAATTATACGATTTAAGTTTATAAATTTTGCGGAGTTATGTTTTTTTATTGATGTTTTGTACTAACAGACAATTATTGACAAGTTTTTTATATAGAATTTGATAAATAAAATAATAGTTGTAAAAAATTGTTATTGTTTTTTTTCTCCATAAAATACTGTGCCGGATTTATCACCTCATCCGGTTACTTGCAGTGCTAATATTACTATTTTTATCTAAATAAAAGTACTTGTCCGGTTTCTTCGTGATGTTTTCCATTTAGATCAACATATTTACATCTCCAAATATAAATTCCATTTTCAATTGCTTTTTCTCCTTTTTTGTGAAATCCTTTTTTTAGAGTTCCGTCCCATGCCATATTTTCTACATGTTCAGGGTCGTAGGTATCTATTTCAAATATTCTTTCTCCAAAGCGGTCAACTATTGTAAGTAAAAAGTTTTCTTTTGAAATTCCATTTCCTGAAACATAGAATAAATCATTATGTCCGTCTCCATTTGGTGTGAAAGCTGTTGGAACATAAAATGAAAATTTATTTCTTATAAAAATTGTTTTTGTAATTGTATCTAAACAATCGTGGTCGGATTTAGCAACTAAAGTGATAACAAATTCATCCATATCGTTATAAATATGAACTTGTCTCATATCTTCACTCCAAAAAGAATTTGTTCCGTCTCCATAATCCCAAAAATAAGAAGTGGCACCGGTTGTTATATTTTCAATTGTAACAAAAGGATTAACAATTGTAATAATATCAGGCGTAGTGTAAAAATCAGCAATCGGAGAAGGAAAAATTTCAATAAAATCTTCTATTGATTGTGAATTTTTACAACCATTCAAATCGGTAACTTGGCATGAAACTGTAAAAATTCCTGATTTGTTATAGCGATATTGAGGATTCTTTGATTTTAAACTTCCGCCATCACCAAAATTCCAAAGATAAGTTTGTCCAAAATCTTCAGAAATTTCAGAAAATAGATAAACATCATTCGGACAGGAACTTAAATGGTCAGCAATAATAGCTACCGGTGGCAATGGATTTACTGTAATAAAGATAGAATCATATACAGCAGGAGTATGACAATCATCGGTAACTTTATATTTATAGTAACCTGTATGGTCGGCATATAATCTATAAGGTGGATTTATTAACTGTCCGGTAGGAGTATAATAATTGTACGGACCTCCATTTCCCCCTGATGCACGAAGATTAAGCATAGTATAATTTCCTATACAAACCGATTGGCTTTCGCTTGAAATTGCATCAATTGTAAGTGGTGGATTTACTGTTACCGTAACACTTCTTTCCATTGAAGGACAGCCATGTAAGTCTGTTGCAGTTACTATATATGTCGTAGTGTGTATTGGAGAAACATGCAAATTTGCTCCGTGCCAAACAGAATTATCCGAACCATGCCAAACAAAATCGTAATCATTTAAAGTAAAACCAGAGCCTCCTGTTGCGATTATCGACGTACTAAATTGTTCTCCTATGCAAATAGTATTTCCGTAAAGTTCTGTTAAAAATATTTGTTCAGGTGAATCTACAAAAATTGAATTTATTCTTTTACAACCATTTGCATCAGTTACTGTAACAGTATAATATCCTCTACCTACGGCTATTGAATCTACAATTTGTCCTGAACTCCAATTGTAGTGATAATTTCCATTTGGAAAAGTTACGCCACCCCACGCATAAACTTCTGCAAATCCGTCTTTATATCCATAACAAGTTGCATCTCCAAAACTAACATCAATTATCAAAGTGTCCGGTTGAGCAATTGTAAACGCAGTAGAACCCGTACAACCGTATAAATCGGTGATTGAAACGGAATAATTCCCTGCACATAAGCTATCCCAAGTATTCGTTAAACTTGGCCACGAATATATCATTGGCGGTATTCCTCCTGTAATTTCTAATATAACTTTTCCATCACATAATCCATGACAGTCCACATTAGTTCTATTTGGAATTATTGAAATTGGCTGACTTACAGCAACTCTTACTTGTTGAACCGGTGCTGTACAACCATTTGCATCAATTACCGTTACATGATAATTAGTTGTTACCGTTGGAGAAATGACTTTGCCTGCTGTATAAATTGGAGAAGGAACATCATTCCAATAATATGTAAAAGGAGCTGTTCCGCCTTGTGTATAAACATAAATTGATGCAGTTGTTCCTGCACAAAATCCTGTATCAGGAGTTGCTGTGTATGAAAATATTTCCGGTTCTGCTATGTAAACCGATTCTGTTTTTGCACAACCTAATTCGTTAGTTACTATAACTGTATAGTTTCCATTTACTAAATTTTCAATTGTTTGAGTTATTTCATTATTTGTCCATTGATAAGTAAAATTAGCTGAATAACCATCAATTGCATTCGCAGTAGCTGTTCCATCATGCATTCCATTACAAGTAATATCTGTATGATTAATAGATAAATTGATATTTGGACCAGGGTTCACTGAAAAGTTTTTTGAACCTTGACAACCACCGGGAGCAGTACTTGTTACAGAAACAGTGTAAAGTCCAATACTGTTAATTGTGATTGCTTGTGAAATTTCACCGTTAGGCAACCATTGATAATAGTAATTTGAAGGATTATTTCCATTTGTAAAGTTTACCATTGCACTACTATTGCCGTTTTCGCACAAATATGGATTATATGTAATATTAAAAAAATCATTTGTAGATATTGTAGTTGATGCCGCTACTATACAGTTTGAATTTGTTCCACTTGTTACCGTTACAGTATATGTATTTGCTGTCGTTACCGAAATACTTTGTGTTGTTTGTCCGTTTGACCACGCATAAATGGTTTCGGAAATAATGCTTCCATCATGTTCTGCATATAAAATAGCATTTCCTTCACAAAGAGTTCCCGTTGTATTGATATTAACGTTGAGCGAAGCGGGTTCTATCTCAAATTGATGTACGTATGGGGTACAACCGTTTTCAGAAACTGTAACAGAATATTGTCCGGGTACTAAATTAATAAGATTATTTCCATGTGATCCATCCCACCATGTAATAGTATAATTTCCTGTAGGTGACGAAGCTATATTGACAGAAGCACTTCCATATTCTGTACAAGTTTCATCTAATTTATTGAAAATTACGGTTAATTCTCCTGCTGTTCCTTCGTCTTTCAATACCAAATTACAATTTTTTTCTTCTTCAGGTGTAGGTAAATTATTATTTCCAAAAGAAAAATTAATCGCAAGTATGCTGATAATAAGCAAAATATTTTTTAGGTTTATTTTCATATTTTAAATTTTAATAAAAATTACCAATTGACAAAAATATACTTTTTTTTTTGTATTTACAAAAATAAGACGAAAAAATTTAAAAAAGGTTGCTAATTTTCTATTTTTCTTGAAAAATAATTTCAATTTTATCAGATTGTGAAATATTTGTCGGGTTTGAACCTAATTCTCCTTCCGGAATTTTTATCCCAAGTTTTTCAAAATATTCAGTCCAAAAAGCTATAATTTGCCCGGTTTTTGCATCTTTAAAACTCATCGGAATAGGAGCAAATAAAAAATTTCCTAAAGAATCAATAAATGTTGTTTGTATTAATTCACTACAATAATATTTGTCGTTATTTGGTAAAAACGCAAAATCATAAGACTTTCCCATTAATTTAAAAATTAAATTTATTGCCGTTGGAATTGTATATTTAAATTCCGATTTTAATCTCCCTACGATAATATGAGATGAATTTTTGAAAAAATCTAAATAGCTACTTTTCAAAACGCCTTTATCAGGAACACTTTCTAATACATAAATAGAATCTTTTTCTATATAAATTATTCCAACATGTGAAAATGATAATTCTTGAATATCATTGGTTGAATTAATTATTGCGTTTTCAAAATCACCTACTCCGATTTGAAATACAAAATCTCCTGTTTTATATGTATGAGAATTTTGTGAAATACATAAAATATTATTAATCAATAGTATTAAAATGAGAAAATATTTAATATTCATTATTATTTTATTTTTTTGTTTTAAAACTGAAAAATTTTTGAACACAAAAACTATAAACCGTTACTATACAAACAGTTAATATTTTTGAAATTAATGGCCAGAATTCTAACACTTGTCCGAAAAACTTTAAAATAAAATAATGTAAAATTATTGACCCTGTAACTGTTAATATGTATCTGAAAAATTGACTTTTATTTTTTAAATATGAATTTGGGAAAGCTATGTATTTGTTTAACAAAAAACCTGTAATAAAAGTAATAGGAAAAACAAAAACATAAGAAGCGATAAGTGGAGTAAATGCAATAAAACCTAAATCAAAAATTTGTTCATCAAAAACATAGTGATAAAAAATATAATAAAGCAAGGTGTCTAATATCATATTTCCACCGCCGACACAACCATATCTGAAAATTTCAAAAGGAATGAGCTTTTTAAATGGTAGATATAAAAAATCTATTATCTTATTTATTATTATTTTTAGGAATGAAAACATAACGCAAAATTACAAAATTATTTTTATATTTGTGAAAAAAAATATTATGATTAAAATTGGATTAATTTCGGATACTCATGGTGTGTTATTAGATGAAGTTCTTAATTTTCTTACGGATACTGATGAAATATGGCATGCAGGAGATATTGGTTCGGAGGAAGTTTTGGATAAATTAGAAAAATTCAAACCAATTAGGGCTGTGTATGGAAATGCTGATAATCATCAAATTAGATTACGAACCAAAGAAAATTTACGTTTTATGATTGAAAATGTTGATGTTTGGATTACTCATATAGGAGGTTATCCTAGTAAATATGAAAAACATATAATTAAAGAAATTTATAATAATCCTCCAAAATTATTTATTTCCGGTCATTCGCATATATTAAAAGTAACGAATGATAAAAAATTAAAACTTTTACATATTAATCCGGGAGCAAGTGGTAATATTGGTTGGCATACTTTTATTACTGCTGTTAAATTCACAATTGATGATGATAGAATAAAAGATTTATTTATATTTGAGAAAAAAAGAACATTTCGATGAGAAAATCAAGAATAGACGAAAGGACGAACGGTTTGCCGTCTTGGTTCTAAAATTACATCGGTCTATATTTATTTTTTCACAATTTTAATCATTTTATTGTCAACTTGTAAAAAATACATTCCTTCCGACAAATTATTAATATTTATTTTTGAAGAATTTGTTGTTAAAATTATTCTCCCTGACAAATCGGAAATTATTACTTGCGGATTTTCAATTCCGGAAATATTTATTTCATCTTTTGCAGGATTAGGGTAAACCGAAATATTAGTGAAATTTTCTGAATCTAACGAAACTAAATTTGCCGTAAAATTTTGGTTAGGATAATTTTGTTGAATATCAGTTAGCGTAATTTGTTGTGGTTCAAAAATATAACCTGTTAAACTTGGAGTTATTGTTTGATTAGAATGCTCGTTTGTTTGAAATTGGTAAAAGCCAAAATTATTTGTTGTAGTAGAACCACCTGAATAATTGACAATTACATTTTCGAGCGGAGAGCTATTACTTGTAATATAACCACTTATTGTAAATGTTTGAATTTCAGGAGCTTGAACAATATGAATTGAAATATTTTTGGAATAAGTCCCACGTGAAACAGTAAGTTGCTCATTACCAATACTTTGCAAGATAGCATTTTC
>JAITXI010000176.1 GCA_031284905.1 Bacteroidales bacterium | reverse complement strand
ATGCAATTGATGATTTAATAACAGTTTCCCAAAAGTTTTTCGAGAGGCTTTACAAGTACAAATAAATTGATAATCAGGATAATTCATTTGATAAACTTTATGAACTGCTTTCAAACAACCTTCATCAAAAGGACTATTATGAGCCACCAAAGGCAATCCTTCAATTTTAGGAGCAATTTTCTCCCAAACAAAAGGAAAAACTTTTTCATTTTTCGTATCAGCAAATGTCAAGCCATGAACACAAGAATTTCTCCATAAATAATAATCAGGTTCAGGATTTATTAAATAATAAATTTTTTCTAAAATTATACCTTCTCTAACAATAACAACCCCAACGCTACAAACAGAAGACATGCACTCATTTGCAGTTTCAAAATCAATAGCAACAAAATTATCCATTTTCAAATATAAAATATGTAAAAATACAATAATTCAATAAAATTTAAAAATAAACAGCTAAAAATAATATAAAAAAATATTAAATTTGTAAAAAAAAATGGCTACGGTAAAAGAACTTGAAACAATTGCAAAACAGATAAGCCGAGATTTATTAAGAATGATTCATGCACGTCAATCAGGACATCCGGGCGGTTCGTTAGGCATAACCGACCTTTTAGTTACATTATATTTTGAAATAATGGAACACAATCCAAAGGATTTTAAAATTGATGGGGAAAATCAAGATTTATTTTTTCTTTCAAACGGACATTGTTCCGCTGCATGGTATAGTGTTTTAGCTCGCAGTGGATATTTTTCAATTTCAGAATTGGCAACTTTCAGAGGTTTAAATTCCAGACTACAAGGACACCCAACGACAGCCGAACATTTGCCCGGCATCAGAATTGCTTCAGGCTCACTCGGTCAAGGATTATCTGTGGCTTGCGGTGCTGCCCTTGCAAAAAAATTAAATCATGACGATAAACTAGTTTATTGTCTTTGTGGCGATGGAGAAATTGAAGAAGGTCAAATTTGGGAAGCAGCATTATTTGCTCAAGCACGCAAAATTGATAATCTGATTGCTTTCATTGATGCAAACGGACAACAAATTGACGGAACTACCGAACAAGTTTTAAATTTGGTGAAATTAAAAGAAAAGTGGGAAGCATTCAATTGGGACGTTATTGAATGTAATGGAAATAATATTGAAGAACTTATCCGTGCAATAAATGTCGCAAAACTAAAAATCGGACTCGGTCGCCCAATAATGATAATCATGAAAACAGAAATGGGTATGGGAGTCGATTTTATGATGGGAACACATAAATGGCACGGAACTCCTCCAAACGATGAGCAATTGAAAAACGCTCTATCTCAAATTGATGAAACTTTGGGAGACTATTGATGATTTTTAATTATTCCGCTTTGCTACATGAGGACTAAAGCCGTTTACGATTTTAGATTTTGATTGGAAGTAGTGAGAGTCTTATAGAAATAAAAATATAACTTATATAAATGTCTGATAGCAAGATATATATTAACGAAAAATTAGAAAATAATTTAATATGATAGAAACAAACGACTTATTGACAATAAAAGAGGCAAGTGAATGGGCAAGCGGTTATATCGGGAAAGACGTAACCCCTTCCAACATTTCCTATCTTATTCAATACGGACGTATTAAAAAGATAGGAAAAAACGGCTCTACCAAAATTTCCCAACAAGATTTATTGAATTATTACCAATCTTATAACGGCTCTCGCGAAGTTTATTTTAAAGAAAATTTGGGCGAAGATTTGAATTGGGCTTTGTCATTCGACCAATATAAAGAAGCAGAAACCACAAAACACGTTCACCGTTTGCACCCTTACAAAGGCAAATTTATTCCGCAGTTAGTTGAGTATTTTCTTGATAATCATACAGATAAATTCAAAACAGAAACGTATTTCAAAAAAGGCGACATTGTGCTTGACCCATTTTCCGGCAGCGGAACAACGATGGTGCAAGCCTGCGAACTCGGAATGAATGCTGTTGGAATTGACGTTTCAGCGTTTAACGCATTAATTGGAAATTGCAAAGTTGAAAAATATGATTTTGCAGATATTCAAAACGAAATAGCACTGATAACAAACGCATTAGAAAATTTTGTTAAAAATTCAAATGCTGTTGAGTTTGAGGGAAAATTGTTACAAGAATTGAATATTTTTAATAATCAATATTTTCCTGTGCCAGATTATAAATATCGTTTGGCACAGGGCGAAGTTGACGAAAAAACGTATGGTGCAGAAAAGGAAAAAATGTTTTTACCAATTTACGAAAATCTTGTAAATCAATACAAAATAAAACTAAAACAAAACAAAAACGAAACTTTTTTAGATAAATGGTATTCTCTACATATTAGAAATGAGATAGATTTTGTGTCCGATGAGATAAAGAAAATCAAAAATGCAAACACAAAAAAAATTGTCAGCATGATTTTGAGCCGCACAATTCGCAGTTGCCGTGCCACAACTCACGCCGATTTGGCAACACTTTTAGAGCCACAAACGACAACATATTATTGCAGCAAGCACGGCAAAATGTGTAAGCCGCTTTTTTCAATTTTAAAATGGTGGAAGACATACTCAAAAGACACTATCGGGCGTTTGCAACAATTCGACAAACTGCGAACTAACACTTTTCAACTTTGTTTGACAGGCGACAGTAGAAATATTGATATTTTTAAAAAAATAAAAAAAAGCAACGAAGCATTTGGAAATCTTATTGAAACGCAAAAAATCAACGGCATTTTTTCGTCGCCGCCTTATGTTGGGCTGATTGATTACCACGAACAACACGCTTACGCCTATGATTTATTCGGTTTTGAACGCAATGATGAATTGGAAATCGGACCACTTTACAAAGGTCAAAAACGCGATGCACAAGCGAGTTACATTCAGGGCATTTCGGACGTTTTGAATAATTGCAAAAAATATCTGGCAGACGATTATAATGTATTTCTCGTTGCCAACGACAAGTATAATATGTACCCAAGCATTGCCGAAAATGCAGGTATGAAAATTGTTAATCAATTCAAACGCCCTGTTTTAAATCGAACGGAAAAAGATAAGGCGGCTTATTCGGAAACGGTGTTTCATTTAAAAAATAAATAATTATGCAATTAACAAGAATACAAATCAAAAATTTTCGGTCAATTAAATCACAAACTATTGAATTTGACCATAATTGTCTTATTTTAGTTGGAAAAAATGAGGCAGGGAAAAGTAATATCTTAAAAGCCATTGCGGCTGTTTTTGACAAATATATTGTATCAGACAAAGACAAACGCAAACGAATAGACAATGAAAAAATAGATGCATACTATGTTAGAGCAATACTAAAATTATCTGATGATGATTTTAAAGAAATACTAACTCGTTTCCAATCTCAATACACAAATACAGAAAGTATTGTGTTTAAAAGTGGAAAAATGCTATTGGATTACATTAATTTGGTTTTCCGCGAATTCTTGTTGCAAATCGACATTGCAAATGGGGGAAAAACACATTACTCTTGTTGTAGTTATAACGAAAGCGATTGGAAATTAGAAAGCGATATTTATTTACAAGGAAATTCGTTTACAATTACTGTTGTAGAAGCAAAACAAGATATAAAATCTCTCTTGTTTAAAATAGTTCAAAAATTATACAATGAAAATCCTTATAAATGTCATTATTGGAAATATGATGAAAGTTATTTATTGCCAAGTAGTGTTGTGATAACTGATTTTACTACAAATTCCTCAAAATATAAATCATTAGAGAATATTTTTTCATTATGCAAAAGAGAAAATATAAAAAAAGAATTTGACGATGCAATATTACAAGATGGTGATTATCAAAATTTATTAGAACAAGTGTCTAATGAAGTAACGGATACATTTAGGTCAATTTGGAAAGATTTTAAAGAAACTTCTATAAAATTATCACCAGACGGGGTAAATATTCTTATCAAAATTAAAGACAAAGTACAGTATTCTTGCGAAGATAGAAGCGATGGTTTTAAAAAATTTATCACAATACTACTGATGCTTTCTACTCAAATGCGTGCAAAAAAATTAGGAGAGCGAGATATTATTTTGATAGATGAACCCGACCAAAGTTTGTATCCAACAAGTGCAAGATATTTGCGTGATGAATTACTGAAAATATCGGAAAAAGCAAAAATCATATATTCTACACATTCGCCATATATGATTGATTCTAATTGCATTGACAGGCATTTGATTGTAGAAAAGAAAGATGAGGTTACTACTGCAAACAAACAAGAAAAAAATGCCTCTTTTAGTAATGACGAATTGTTGCGGCAAGCAATGGGAACAAGCATTTTTGAATGTCTTCAAGATAAAAATATAATTTTTGAAGGTTGGCTTGATAAAGAATTGTTTCAAAAATATTGTGATTTTAATAAAAAAACGAAAGAGTTTGATGGTATAGGAAAAGTTTATTTGGGTGGTATATCTGGGGTAGAAACGCTTGTGCAATTATTGATTTTAGCAAATAAAAAATTTGTAATTGTTGCAGATTCAGATAAAGCGTCTATTGATAAGCAAAAAGAATTTACTGAAAACTACAAAGAATTTTCAAATTGTTGGTTGGCGTATGCAGATGTGGTAAAAAATGTTTCTACAATGGAGGATTTTATAACTGCGGAACATATTACAAAATGTATAAAACAAGAATTTTCTGATTTTAAATATAACGAGTTAAAAAATGCTATTAAAAATATTGAGTCCGTAACAAAACCAGATAAAGAACAGAAACAAAAAATAAAAAATAAACTTGTTGAAGAATTGGATAAAAACAGTATAAAAGATGATTATAATCAATTTATCAATCGGTTAGAAAGCAGAATAAAAAATGACACTAACTAACACCCAAAAAACACAAATTCAGCAAGTAATTGCGAATTGTTTACGGAATAAATTTAAAAATTATATTCCGCAAAATAATTTTATGCCTTTTCATTTCAGATTGTTGGGAAAAGACAGATTAGCTCTATATTCTTTTATGCAGTCGCTTTTAACTACTTTTGGCTCGTCAATTTTTGAACCTGTTGCGGCGGCGTTGGCAAAAACCAAATTTGCAAAAGTTGAAACACAGTTTGTTGTTGGTGGTGCTATTTACAGTAATTGTCAACAAAGTGTTCAAATCATAATCAACGAATTGACAATCAATCCAAAACCTGATAAAATCAAAGAATTGGAACTTTTGCAAAAATCTTTGTCAGGCGCAACCAATAAATTAAAACCTGCAAAAGTTGATTTATTTGTGGAAACAAAAGAAGGCGAACAATATCTTTTTGACTTAAAAACAGCAAAACCCAACAAAGGCGATTTTCAGAAATATAAACAAACCTTGCTCGAATGGGCAGGAATTGCCTACACAAAAGATAAAGAAGCAAAAATTCACACGTTAATTGCCATTCCGTATAACCCATACGAGCCACAACCTTACCAATTTTGGACATTGGCAGGAATGCTTGATTTGGAAGAAGAATTGATGGTTGCTGAAAGATTTTGGGATTTTCTTGGAGGAAAAGGTGCTTATAATGAACTGCTCAATTGTTTTGAAAAAGCAGGCATAGAGTTACGCCCTGAAATTGACGAATATTTTACAAAATTTAATAAATAATAAAATGAAATATACAAACACAGGAAACATAGACACACGTTCGGGATTTGGTGCCGGACTTTTAGAAGCCGAAAAATTAAAAACAAAAAATTATATTTCAAATTTTAAGATTACACAAAAAAGTAAACTCAATAAAGAAGAAGGAATAAGAATATCAACTTTAAAGAATAAATAATATGCCCTCACAACAAAACATAGAATACAAGAACATTTGATAACTTAATAAAAAAATAGAAATAAAAATGAACAAAACAGATTTTTACAACATACCCTCATTCGTAAGTAAAGCATTTTACAAAAACATTGAATTATTGCTGAGTGTAGATGAGTTGTTCGAGATTGAAATGGCGTTTTTAGAATTTAACTGCCTTTCAAAAGAGCAACTTTTAGAACGCTCGATGTTTGTGAAATATATTGATAATAAACATATTAGGCATTGAAAATAAAAATAATTGATAGAAAGATGATAGACAATTACCTAAACAAAATAATTTGTGCCGATTGCTTACAAACAATGAAAGAAATGCCAAGCAATTCAGTAGATTTGATTGTAACTTCGCCACCATATAATCTTAAAAATTCAACCGGCAACGGAATGAAACCATGTACAACAAGCGGAAAATGGGCAAATGCTGCATTACAAAATGGGTACAGCCATTATGACGATAATATGCCTCACGAAAAATATGTACAATGGCAACGAGAATGTTTAACCGAAATGTTTCGTTTGATAAAAAATGATGCTGCAATTTTTTACAATCACAAATGGCGTGTTCAAGACGGCTTATTACAAGACAGACAAGATATTATTAGTGGATTTCCTGTTAGACAAATAATAATTTGGCGCAGAAAAGGCGGGATAAATTTTAATCCCGGTTATTTTTTGCCAACTTATGAAGTAATTTATCTGATAGCAAAACCTGATTTTAAACTTGTTCCAAAGTCAAATGGTGTAGGCGACGTTTGGGAATTTACGCAAGAAATGAAAAACGGACACCCTGCGCCTTTCCCTGTTGCATTGATTGATAGAATTATAAGTTCTACAACTGCAGAAATAGTTTTAGATCCGTTTATGGGAAGTGGTACAACGGCGATTGTAGCAATGGGTTTAAAAAGGAATTATATAGGCATTGAACTTTCGCCTGATTATTGCGAAATGGCTGAAAAAAGAATTGCTAAAAATAAGATACAAAGCGAAATCTCAAGATTTCATACACCTAAATTATTTGATTAAAATGAAGTTATACACAAAAGAAAATCTTATAAAAGAATTCCACAAAATTGCAGAGCAAGGGTGGATTGAAAATGCACGCAAAGGTAATGCTGGCGGGGTTGGCAACACGCTTGAAGATTTGTTAGGCATTGAAGAAAACAATTTACCTATTCCAAATGCGGCAGAATGGGAATTAAAAGCACAAAGAGTTGATACAAATTCTTTGACAACACTATTTCACATAGAACCATCGCCACGAGCAGTAAAATTTGTGCCACAAGTTTTGCTGTTAAATTATGGTTGGCAGCATCAAGAAGCAGGTAAAAAATATCCCGATAACGAAATGAGTTTTCGCCAAACAATTCACGGAAAATCGCCGAGCGATAGAGGTTTTATGGTTAATATTGACAGAGGAAACCGTAAAGTTTTGATTTCATTTGACAATACAAAAGTTTCTAAAAATCACAAAGATTGGTTGCAACAAGTAGAACAAAAAATTGGGTTAGGAGAATTAAATCCACAGCCATATTGGGGATTTGATGATTTAGCAAATAAAGCAGGCACAAAATTATTGAATTGCTTTTATGTTCAAGCAGAAGTAAAAAAAGAAGATGGCATAGAATTTTACAAATATTCTAAAGTTACAATGTTACAAAAATTTTCATTTGTTGGATTTTTGCAGGAACTTGAAAACGGCAATATTTTAGTAGATTTTGACGCTCGTACAGGACATAATCACGGAACAAAATTTCGGTTAAGACAAAATTGTTTTCCGAATTTATACGAAAAAGAAACCTCAATACTATAATTTATGAGTTTACAAATAGAACAAAAATTAACAGATTATCAATTTAATGAAAAACAGCCCAAAATATACTCCATTGATGTTTCATTAGTTACAATGAGAATATCTGTTAAAGGCAAAGAACGATTTATTTGGGTAGCAGATGATTTCAAAGATGACTCATTTGATACGGAAGGTAATTGTGTTGCCATAATAAAAAACAATGATTGGGTAAATTTAGAGCAATTTTTTAATGTGCAAATCCTGCAAAAACTATTTATTTTCAGAAAAAGGATTAATCATTAATAACAGCCTGATTGTAGCAAATTAATAAATAATAATTTAGTCAGAACATACAATAAAATGGCTTTTGACAAAGATGGAAAATATAATTATGAAAGATATAATTGTTTAATAAATTTAATCTAAAATTCAAATAAAATGAAATATACAAACACAGGAAACATAGACACACGTTCGGGATTTGGTGTCGGACTTTTAGAAGCCGGAAAATTAAATGAAAACATTGTAGCATTATGTGCCGATTTAACACCTTCTCTAAAAATGGGAGATTTTCAAAAAGCGTTCCCTGAACGATTTTTTCAAGCCGGAATTGCCGAAGCAAACATGATTGATGTTGCTGCCGGTTTAACTATAGGTGGAAAAATTCCTTTTGCCGGCTCTTTTGCAGGTTTTGTAACAGGTAGAGTTTACGACCAAATTCGTCAATGTGTGGCTTATTCAAAGAAAAATGTCAAAATTTGTGGTTCTCATGCCGGTTTAACGCTTGGTGAAGACGGTGCTACTCACCAAATTTTGGAAGATATAGGTTTAATGAAAATGTTGCCAAATATGACTGTAATTTGTCCTTGCGACTATAACCAAACAAAAGCTGCAACAATTGCAATTGCTAATTATAACGGACCGGTTTATTTACGTTTTGGTCGTCCGGCAGTGCCTAATTTTACCAACCCAAACGAAAAATTTGAGATAGGAAAAGCTCAAAAACTTTATGATGGTAGCGATGTAACAATTTTAGCTTGCGGACATCTCGTTTGGGAAGCTATTCAGACTGCCGAAATATTATTTCAACAAGGAATTTCCGTAGATTTATTTAATATTCACACAATAAAACCATTTGATACAAATACAATTTTAGAATCAATAAAAAAAACAAAAGCCGTTGTAACAGCCGAAGAACATTCAATTAATGGAGGATTATTCGATACCGTTGCACAATTTACAGCAAGAAATTTCCCTATTCCAATGGAAGCTGTCGCCGTTTTTGATAGTTTTGGCGAAAGTGGTACTCCAAACGAATTAATGGAAAAATACAATTTAAAAGCTAATAATATCGTTGAAGCAAGTAAGAAAGTAATTTCGAGAAAAAACTAAATTTGAAAGACGAAGAATTAATATTAGAATTAAAAAATCCAAAAACTAAAGATTTAGCTTTTGATAAAGTAGTAAATCTTTATAAGGAAAGGTTGTATTTTTATATTAGACGTATGGTAATTGATCATGAAAATACTAATGATTTATTACAAGATACTTTTTTCAAAGCATACATGAATTTAGACAGGTTTCGTTTTGATTCTCAAATATTTACGTGGTTATATAAAATTGCAACAACAACAACGATTAATTTTTTAAATAAAAAGAAAAAACAAAATACATTTTCTTTTTCTGATAAAGATTTTGAAAATTTGGCTGATAAAGTCGAATCCGACCCACTTTTTGATGGCGATGAACTTCAAAAACAACTCCAAAAAGCAATTTTAAAACTACCACGAAAACAACGATTGGTTTTTAACATGCGATATTTTGAAGAAATAAAATACGAAGAAATGTCTAAAATCTTAGGTACATCAGTTGGCGCATTAAAAGCGTCATATCATATTGCAGTTGAAAAAATTGAAAAAAATATTAATGAAATTTAAACTTATTAAACAGAAAATTGTCGTATTAATATGAAAAAACTAAAAGACATAGAGAAAAAAAATAATTTTAAAGTTCCTGAAAATTATTTCGAGAATTTTAATCCTCATTTGAATAATTATATTGATACAAGGATAGATAGAAAATCAAAACGAACTGTATTTCAAATAATTAAACCTTATATTTATTTAGCTGCTTCCTTTGCATTATTTTTCTTTATTTCAACAGTTGTAAAATATGGAATAAAAAAATCTGAATTATATTCTCTTAATAATGACAAAAAAATTGAAAAGAAAGAACTAATTTCAAAAGAAAATATTTTTGACAAAATTATTGATGATTTTAACATTTACGAAAATATTAATAATACCAATTTAGAAATCGATTATACAGAAACATATACGGAATATTTATCGCAAAACACATTTGAACTAGATTTAATAGAATACAAATAGCCATGAAGAAAAAAATAATAATAAATTTTATATTTATCTTTTTACTTACAAATATTGCAATATCTCAGAATCAAAAATGTACAAGTTTTGAAATTGAAAAAATTAAAAGTCAGAAAATTGCTTTTATAACTGAAAGTGTTGAATTATCAGTAAAAGAAGCACAATCTTTTTGGCCCCTGTTTAACGAACAAGAAATCAAAATGAACAAACTATTTTCTGAAGAATTTGATATTTGCAATTCATTAAAAACAGATAATCTTTCAGAAAAAATTATTCTTGAAAAAACGGATAGAATTTATCAGCTAAAAATTGAAAAAGCTCAATTGGAACAAGAGTCTTATGAAAAATATAAGAAAATTCTATCCGTGAAAAAAATCGCACTTTTGTATCAAGCGGAAAAAGATTTTAAAAAATCGTTGATGAAAAAAGTTAAAGAAAATTAGAAACAAAACGAAAGAGACGAATGGGTCTCATATCTCAATACTCAAACGCTATCAAATTAGCAAATAATATTATTTTTAAAAATCTACAATATAATATTTAGACATGTTACTGTTGAAAGATATTGTTTAACAATATCTATTTAGTATTATTCTTGATGCTACTAAAATACGTGTGTCCCATTATTTTTATCTATTTATATATCAGTTAATTATACAAATTTTAATTTTAGTCCATTCCTAACCGAAGAATTGACTCATAGCGACACATATTATGGGTTAGATTTATTAAACCCTAACTCCGCTCAAATTAGGTAGTTAAATTACATAAACAACTGTAATACAGAAAATTAGCTAAATTATTTAAGTAACCTAATTAGGTTGTTTGTAATTTAACTTAAATCGTTGCATCACAAACAATTAACACAATAGCCACCCTAATTTTGGCGGAGTTAGGGATTAAACCAATAATGCTAATTACTCGTTCTTAAAAACAATCCATGCATACTTTGTTCTATAAATTTCATAAAATGCCTGCATGTAAACGTATTTTTGATTTTGTTTCTCTGCTAATGGTTTGTTACGATAACCATCTTTAACAAATATATTTGATATTCAAGTATTCATAAATATAAAAAAATATTCGTTAACCCTGATATGTTACTTTTTAATTTGTAAGATTTAAATTTTTCTATTACTTTTGTGAACTATTAATAAATGGTAATATCGTTTTTAAAAAGATAAAACAGTATTGATTTTGGAGGAGTTTATTTATGGCAATTTATGATTTTTGTAAAAAAATATCATATAAATATTTTAGTGGGAATAAAATATTTATATGGTGTATTTTTTTAGTAATAATAGCATTAACATTTTATCCTTTTTTTCAATTAGGTCTAACGGGAGGTGATGATTTTCTTTATTATACAGCTACACGTACCGGAAGTGTTATGGGATGGGGAAAATTTATAGCAAATAAAGGAAGATTTTATTTATTTTTTACATTTCCTTTTTATAGTATTCCATATCTTATTGATAATTTTTACTATACAAAAATAATACAATATTCTACAATATTATTATGTTTTATAATATTTGCTTGTTTGATAAAAAAAATATTTAAGGAAAATGCAATCGTTGCTATTATTTTTTTAATGCTGATTATTTTCTCTATAATAACATACTTTGAACCTATATTATACGTTGCATACCCATTCTATTTTTATTTCAGTTTTTCTTTTTTTCTGCTCTCATTACTGTGTCTGCTGAAATACACAGAAACAATAAGATATAAATATTTAATACATTCTGTTTGTTTATTTAGTATAGCTTTGTTATTTTATGAAACATATTTATTATTTTTACTCTTTATTCTAGCATTTCTATTTTTCAAAAATTTTGCGAAAAATAAATTTAAAGTGTTTAAAACAAAATTATTTTATAAAGAATTTCTTCCATTTATTATTGTCGCATTTGTATATGTGCTTGTGTACTTTGGTTTTAATAAATTCTTTGCTTCGGGAGATATTTATCCCGGTTCAACTATTTCTGATGATTTTAGTTTAAAAAATTTTTTCACTATTATTTTCGGATATAATTCATTTATTTTTCCAAAACACGTTTTGAATGTTTATGGTGATTGGTTATATAATATTTACGCAACAATACCAACACTGCATCAATCCGGTTTCTTGTATATATTAAGAAATTCTGAAATTACTACATTAGTAAATGCTTTCTTACAATGTTTTTTATTTGTTTATTTTTTCAATAAACTAAAATCCGACATTTCATGGAAAAAAATCATCATCACTATTGTCGTTTCATTTTTATTTGCAATTTCTGCACATTCTTTACATGCTTGTGCTAGTGGATATAATAGTAATATTTGGATGACGCAGCAAATAGGATATATTACTAGCTCTTTTTCTTATTTTGCATTAGTCACTATTTTCTTTTTTGTGGTGTATGCCTTTAATAAATTATGTTATAACAAGAAAATCTTACGCTATTGTGTATTAACTATTTCAACAATACTACTCTTTGCAAATACAATTTATATAGGCTATAACAATGATAAGTTTTTTAGATATTGGCATAAAAACAGTCATGATCAAGTGGCAGTAATTGATAAATTTTGTGAAAATGATTTCTTAAGTGATGTCTCAAAAGATGCTTTATTATATATGAATGACGAAAGTGGGGATTCAAAATTTATGCACGATTTACGATTATACCTAAATTATAAAATGAGTAGAGAAAATACGTTTGCAAAATTTAATCTTGAACTTTTAAAAGAAGCTATAAGTTTAGATACTACAAAAGATATTTATTTGTTATCATCATTTGTTCAACGCAAGTCGCTAAATAATGATGTTCTATATACATTGTCGAAAGTTAACAACAATTCAATAAACATTAATGTTACAGACGAAGATATATTTTCTTCCGGAACAACAAACAATGTAAAAGTACTATTTTATTCGCCATACAAAGATTTTAATTTTAACTTTTATATTGAAAATCCAAATAATGATACAAATTTACCAACATATAAAGTAAATGATGAAATTAAAACAGGTAATTTTGGATATAACCAAATTAGAATACTAAATAATAATAATATTGGAGATGGTTCAACAATTTTTAATTTATCGTCTCAATATAATATTAAAGTTGAAAATTTCTCAATTTCAAATATGGGGTCAATGAATAATGATAACAGCTATGTAATACAAATTGAAAATTGATAGTGAAAAAAATAAAATAATTGAGAATAAGTTAGATTTTAATTGTGTTAATTATGTTGCAAACACTTTCTTTGTTTAATTCATAAAATAATGGTAATCTTACCAAACAATCTTCAAAATTAACACAATTTTTCAATATTCTACCATCGTGTTTGTTTTTATAAAATTCGCTGTTATGCAAACTCAAATAATGAAAAACGGCTAAAATGTCATTTTCTTTTAAATGAGCTATTAACTTACTCCTGTTTTCTAAAGAATTACAAACCAAATAAAACATGTGTGCATTATTCGTTGCATATTCAGGAATATTAGGTAATTGAAAATATCCTTTATCTGCTAATGGTTTTAATCCTTTATAATAATTATTCCAGATTTCTTTACGTTTCTTTTGAATATCGTCTAAATTTTCCAATTGTGCCCATAAGAATGCAGCAACAATTTCTGAAGGCAAGAATGAAGAACCTACGTCAACCCAACCATATTTATTGACTTCTCCGCGAAAAAATTCAGCACGGTTTGTTCCCTTTTCCCAAATAATTTCTGCACGGTGAATAAATCGGTCGTCATTAATTGTCAACATTCCGCCTTCGCCGGAAATAATATTTTTTGTTTCGTGAAATGAAAATGCTGCTAAATGCCCGATACTTCCGAGTGGTTTATTTTTATAATAAGAATCAATTGCTTGGGCAGCATCTTCTACAACTAATAAATTATATTTTTCAGCTAATGACATTATTTTATCCATATCACAAGCCATGCCGGCATAATGTACAGGAACAATTACTTTTGTTTTTGGAGTAATCAACGATTCAATTTGTTCAGCATCAATATTAGGATGATTGTTTTGACTATCGGCAAAAATAATTTTTGCTCCTTGTCGAACAAATGCTAATGCCGTAGAAACAAAAGTATAACTCGGAATAATTACTTCGTCTTCCGGTTGAATGTTGCAAAGTATCGCTGCCATTTCCAAAGCATCGGTACATGAAGTTGTGAGTAAACACTTTTTGAAACCGTATTTTTGTTCAAAAAACTGTTGACATTTTTGTGTAAATTGACCGTTCCCTGAAATTTTTCCGGAACTGACGGATTGCTCAATATATTGAGTTTCTTTGCCTGTAAGATATGGTTTATTGAATGGAATCATAAGTTTAAAAATATGTATTAAAAAAAAGAAATCTTATCAAATATATTATTCCTGCCAAAACGTGTAGAAAATAAACTATATATAGTGTATTGTTTTTGTATTTATTGTACACTGTAGATTTATTCTGTATCATTTTAGTCAAAGCAACATAAAAATACAGCCACGAACAAATTATTATTTGCCAATAAAAATTTCCATGCGATTGTCTTCCTCCAGTTTCAGACAGCAATAAAAAAATAATAATAGCAACTACTATTGAACATAAAGCGAACAATAGTTTCTTATCTTTAATAGATGTTTTGAAGTTAAATAACACATATAAATTTGGGAACAATAATGAAAAAAATAAAACAAGAGGCAATTCTTCCAAATGGTTATAAAATCCTTTATACACCAAAAATGGGGAAATTTCAACAGATGAATTTTCTTTATAAACACTTTGAGTACGGTAAATTATAATATACTCAATAGCCAACAAGGCAACTCCTATAGCGACAGGAATCATTGATTTCCAAAATGTTTTATTAAATCTATAAGAGTAAAGTAAAAACAAAGGATAAACATATACCCACACAAAAAAATAACTTGGTTTTATGAAAATATTTAAAGACACAAGTAGAACAATCCAAAAATTATTTTTGACATTGAACTCATATAATTGCTTACAAGATAAGTGAAAAAGAAGTATTGCAAAAGGAAATAAGAAAATGGTGGTAGAGTTATGCCATACATTAGGAGTGAAACTACCCAAATAAAAATTGTGGGGCTGATGTAATAGTAGAGGTATCGGAATAGCAAAAATAAAAATTAGACTTAACGCCCATAATACGGATTTCCAATATCCATTTACTCCATTATCTAACCGATGTATTTGATTTTTAGCCAAAACATAACGCCATACTGTAGCAAAACTAAGTAAAATACACAAAACAAATTCAGCAACAATAATAGTCTTGTTAAAGCCCGAAAAAACATTAACCAGACCATACAACACAAAATTTCCTATCATCTTATTCTGGCTTACCATATTCATGGCAAATTTTGCATGAATTGGGATATCACTATTCAAAAACAGCGTAATATAAAAATATATACAAAACAGTACAATAAACAATATAATATTGTCCGCTCGGAGATAGCTCCTGATGTTTGATAAAAGTTGTAGATGTTTTTTCATAACCAAAAATGATAAATATTTGTTATTGTTTTAATTTCAAATCCACATTTTTCATAAAACCGGCAGGCTGAAAGATTATCCAATTGCGTAGGTACTTCTATTTGATATATACCATTATTGCTCAAATCGGAAATGCAAGCATTTATTAATTTTTTACCATATCCTTTCTCTTGTACAGTTTCAGAAACTGCAATCAATCCAATATCTCCAAAATTTTCTTCATATTTTAATGTTGCCATGCCAACAATTTTTTCTTTTTCTTTGATAACGAATACTTTGTCAGCCATTTCTTTGGTCAACGATTTGGTTATCCATGTTTTGTATAATTTATAAAAATCATTTGAATCGAAATTTTTATCCAAAAGAAAACGGGAGTATTGTCCACTTAAATAGGCTAATTCTTCCAATTCTTTTGTTAAATCTGTTTCTGAATATGTAGAAATAATTTCTTGCGTTTCCTCTTCTTTTTTCTTACTATCAATATGTTGAGAATATAGAACTTTTCTATCAATTAATTTTCCTGAAAATGTTTTTAAAATATCGTTTTCAATAAATAAGTTTTCAGGTGCAAATATGTATAATAAATCGTAATTTTCTGTCTTTGCTTTCGCTAGCAGTTCTTTTAGAATATTCTCATTTTGAATATCATATAATATTTTACCGATTTTTTTGTTAAAAAAATCGGAATCCCATGATAAATATTCTATCGTCATAAATTGCATGTATTTCTAATAATAAATATTTGTCGTCCTTTGACTTGGTCAAAAATTTTTCCAATATACAGACCAACAACTCCTAGCACCAACAATATCAATCCTCCAACGAACCATATCGAAAATACGGTAGTTGTAAATCCTTCTACTTTAATAATTCCAAAAAGATGTGCTATAACATTGTAAAAAGCTAATAAAAAAGAAATCATTGAAATAATAAACCCTAATTTTACTGTCAATTTCAATGGTTTATTGCTGTTTGAAAGGATTACGTCTGTCGATAAACGTAATAGTTTTGAAAAAGAATATGAAGTTTTTCCTTCAAATCGTTCTGCATGTTTTACTTCAATGGCAGTTTTTTGAAAACCTAAATATTCAACTAAAGACGGGAAAAATCGAACAGCTTCTTTCATCTTATTAAACTCTTCAATTACCTTGTGATGATAAATTCCAAAATTAGCAATTGATTTATCTGTCTGAATACCACTTAAATAAGAATAAACATTATGAAATAATCTTGACGACAATCGTTTAAAAAATTTATCTTGCCTTTCAACTCTTTGTGCATAAACTATGTCATAACCTTCCTGAGATTTTTTGTATAAATTTTGAATTTCATCAGGACGGTCTTGTAAATCGCAATCCATTACTACAACCCATTCTCCATTTGCAAAACTTAAGCCTGCGGTAATGGCGTAATGTTGTCCAAAATTACGACTTAAATTGATTCCTTTTACGCGAATATCTTTTTTACATTCATTTGAAATTGCAAACCACGAATTATCAGGTGAAGCATCATTTACTAAAATAATTTCATAATCATTTGTAATTTCAGATAATTTTTCATGCAATTGTTTTACTAATTCAGACACAATCTTTTCTGCCCGATATACAGGAGAAACAACTGAAATACGAATATTAGAATTTTCCGGCGACATAAAACTTTTTTATTATAAAATATAAAGAAGCAATAATTTTTTGCAAAGATAATAATATTTATTATTTTTTACATAAATTTTTTACATAAATTAATTTTTATTCCAAACTTCTCTCAAAAGCCTCTTTCGCTTCTGTCAGATTAATTTTATAGGTCTGTTCAATGTTCTTAATTTTTTCAATTTGTGATTTACAGAATTTTCTAAATTCTTCAGTATTATGACTTAATGGTTTGTGGAATAGAGCTTTTTCTATTGAATTTATCTGCTTTACAAATTCAGTAGTTTTTTGTGTAAAAATTTCTTTCTGAAAAATTTCCCAAATATAATCAATGGCTAATTTTGAAATATGTTGCATATCATCGGCATAGAAACGATAATCTCGTAATTCATCGTTTACAATTTCATAAACCGGAAAATAGTAAATATTTTTTATTGTTGTAATCTCACTTAAATTTTTAATTGCAATAATCAAATTTGCTTTACTTTGCATATTTTCAATTGCTCCATTTTTTACGTGTCTAATAGGACTAACTGTAAAAATAATTTTTAATTTCGGATTGAAGTCTTCTAAAAGTTCAAGAATTTTAACCCATTTTTGACTTATTGTTTCATCTGACAACATGAAATGTTCAAACAAAGCAGATTTTTGTTTATGACAATTCGACACAATTTCAAAATTATCCTTCAAACAATAAACTAAAGACGTTCCAAATGCAACGAAAAGATAATCAGCTTGCTGTAAAAATTTATTTGAAATAGAAATTGCTGAATTTATATTATTCAAGACTTCTTTTGCAGAATTTCCGGAGAATTTACTATGAAAATCGTAACAATTCCATTGTCCATTAGAAAAAAATAATTTTTTTTCCGAAAATTTTTTACAATTAATAATATTTTCTATGGAATGTGCTATTGAAAATGGGTTATAATGTGTTCCTGTTGGATTTATTAAAGTCGGAATTTTTGATTTTAATAATTTGTCTCCAATATTTTCTGAAAAGCATGAGCCAATAAAAAAGCATTTATCCGTATAATTAATTTTAAAATCATATTTTGGTATTTCAACAATTGTGCGTAATTCCATGTTATTTTTTTTTGATTATTAGTAATAAAATTGATAATATTAAATTATAAAAAATTAGAATTAAGATATTATAATTATAACTTAAGATATTATAATTTCCAATTTGTTTTGTTCCGATTAAAAATTTTGAATTATCATAAAATGAGTTACTAATTTCGTAGATTGGTAAATAATTTCTGATAAATTTTTCTTGTTTAATTTTGAAATGTTCGGAATTTTGATTTTGTAATAAAATTTTATTAATTGATAAATTTGTAAATTTTTCTGCAATTTCGGAGTTCGCTGTTTTTTCGTCAATTAAAGATTGATAATTTTTCTTCTGTACTAAAAAATATTTTTCAAGTTGAAGAATAGAATTATTAATATTATTAGCTGTTGGTGATAATCTGTTGTTTATAAATGTATTATAAATTATTTTTTTTGTTTTCAAAGAATCTGTATTGTAAATATTTTTTAGTTCCGGAATTACGAAATTCAAATTATAAGCAGCTTCATAGAACAATTGTTTTTCTGAAAATATTTTTTGTTGATATTCGTTATGAATAAAAAAGTTTGTCATGGTGGCTTCTGCTGCCCATCGTGTTGGAATTAAAGAAGCTCCAATTGGAATTTCCGAATATTTTGGATAATATTTATTAAAATTTTCAAAGTTAATCATAGCACCGGAAAAAATCATTTGTGGAATTATTATTAATGGAATTATTAAATAAATTGTAGAAATATTTTTTACAAGTTTTGAAAATATCAGGCTTATAAGGTTTCCCCAAAAAATTAAAATCCAAACAATAATAAATAAAAATCGGAAATGAAATGAGATATTCAAAATAAAAACTGCCGGAAAAACCATTAAAAATGATTGAAAAGCAGAAACCGTAAGATATTTGATTAATTTTGAAATTGTTAATGAAAAATTTTTGTTGATTAATAAATTTTCTACTTTATGAAAATTTTTTAGGAAAACAAATTCGTGGGCAGCACTTACTAATCCGATAAAAACTGCGGATATTAGGATAATTAAAAACCAAATTGGTATATTTTTATTGAAGTAATAAGAATAGTTTGGCTTTGACGAGTGATAAGTTAGAAACGAAAATAAAGTTCCGATTATTATTGGAATTATTGTTAATAAAATTATTCTGATTTTGTTTTTGAAATCTATTTTTAAAGATAGAGTTATTTGTTGAAATATAGATTTAAGAAGGCTTGTTGAATATTTTTTGTTTTTTTGTTTTGTAATATTTTGATTGTTAGGAGTATCAGAAATCTGATTTTTTGCAGTAAATATTTGATAGAGTTCTTGTGGAGTTTTTTCACGTTCTGTTGTTTGGATACCGTTTTTTCCTATTTTTTTTTGGTCAATCAAATTTAGTAGGATAGAGGGGTTAAAGTTGGTTTCTAATATTGAATTTTTATCTATTTTGTGAAAAATTGTTCGAAAATATTGGATAGAAGAGGTCGGACTGCCAAAAAAAACAGGAAATCCATTGTCGTCAATAATTAAAATTTTGTCGAATGTTTGGAAAGTTTCATAATCCGGTTGATGAATAGAAGCAATTACAAGTTTGTTTTGATTAGCTAATTTTCGGAGAATTGAAATAATATTAATTGCGTCGTTTGAAGCTAATCCGCTTGTAGGTTCGTCCAACAATAGAATATCCGGATTTGTAAGTAATTCCATTGCGATAGCTAATCTTTTTTGTTGTCCGCCGGATAATTGAAAATTATTTCCGTTTGAATGAATTGAAATATTTTTTCTTTTATTTGTTAGATTTACAGCATTTAAAATATCTTTAATTAAAATTTTACTTTCATTATATGGAATAGCTAAAAATTTCGTTCTTTGATGTAAATGTTCTTCAACCGTAAACAAAGGAATAAACGAATTTTGTTGTTCCACAAATGCTTGAGTAATATTGTTATTAGAAATTTTCAATTCACCCGAATAATTTTTATTCATTCCGGCTATAGTCTTTAAAAAAGAAGTTTTTCCACTACCACTTTTTCCAATGATTCCAATTAATTCTCCATTTTTGAAATCTATCGAAATTTTATGAAATAATATATTGTTTTTTATACGAATTTCTAAATCTCGAATGGAGTAATTAAATAATACTTCCTTATTTTTTTGTTCGGAAATTAAATCTTGAAAATAATATTTATATGATTTATATAAAATTACGTCATTTTTTTCTAATAAATAAAATTTTTGAGGTTCAGATTGAAAATTGTTAATTTTAATATTTTTAACTTCAGGAACAAAAATTATTAATTGTTGATTTATTTGAAAAATTGATGCTATTTGTTCATTTTCTTTCTCAAGAAATTTAGAATTTGATTTATCTCCTGAAATTATTAAGTCAAAAATTATTTCCGAAATATTATTTTCAATCTCAAAACTTTCCGAAATTAATTTTATAAAATCTATAGAATTATTGTTATTTGGGAAATTTTTTATTAAAGTTAAAAGATAGAATAAAATTGATACACGTTCATTTTCCGGAAGATTTTCTTTAATTTCTTCACAAATTCTCAAAAGTTTTACAGAATTTAATGATGTTCGCTTATGTGATGAAAAAGAGGAATATAAATTTAATGATTCGTCAAATTTCTCAACAAATTCATCAATATATTGAAATTCGATTGTTTTTGAAATAAATTCAAAAAAATATTGTTTTGTCTTTTCTAAATCTAAAGAATTATTTTTATTGATAGTAATAGCAAATAACGTAATAATATGATTTAATGTTTTATAGGTCATTTTACAAAACTTTCATATTTATCAATTCTATATTTTCAAATTGAGCGATTAATTTATCGCCGATTGCTAATTTTCCAACTCCTCTTGGTGTGCCGGTAAAAATTAAATCTCCTGTTTTCAAAGTCATAAATTGTGATACATATTCAATTATTTCAAAAATATTAAAAATCATATCATATGAATTTCCTGTTTGAACCCTAATATCATTTACATTCAGAAAGAAATTTAAATTATTGACATCTGCAATTTCATCTATTGGGATAAAATTTGAAACTACTGCCGACCCGTCAAAACATTTGGATATTTCCCAAGGGAGTCTTTTTTCTTTACATTGATTCTGCAAATCTCTCGCCGTAATATCAATTCCCAACCCAACAGATTCAATGTATCTGTATGCAAATTTTTTTTGGATGCATTTACCGAGTTTTCCGATTTTATAAACTATTTCAATTTCGTATTGAATATCTTGCGAAAAATTTGGCAGCCAGAAATTTTTATTGTTTTTTAGAAGGCAAGAGTCTGGTTTAAGAAAAAAGACAGGTTTTTCAGGATATTCGGAATGTAGTTCCAAAATATGCTGTTTGTAGTTTAAACCTATACAAATTATTTTCATTAATATTTTTTACAAATTTAATATTTATTTATAAAAAAACGGGCGAAAAAGTCGTCCGTTTTTATATAAAAAATTATGAAAGTTTTAGAATTATTCGTTACCACGGATTAAGTGTAAGAAACCTTCGAGGTTATAATCAGCATTATCAAGACCTTTAGCTTTTATCACAT
>JAITXI010000169.1 GCA_031284905.1 Bacteroidales bacterium | reverse complement strand
CACAAAGCCCACGAACTGCTGCACACCAAGTATACTGAGCGGCCAACCTATGTGAAATAACGCGGGAATGTCCCGGTCGGGAGGAGCCTGGGCCGGGACGTGACTTTCGGCTATAACTGCGGTTTGAACAGCATCATTACTATCCGGGAGCTGTGGGCGGTGAAACGTGAGTGCGTATAAAATGTGTTATGTGCAATTTGTTTTGAAATTTTTGGAATAATAAAAGAAGTATTGACGTAAAATAATGAACATGATACTTTTTATGGAAAGGAGCAATTGAACAAATGAAAGCAATTACCAAAGCATTAAAGACTATAAATTATAGGTTGTTTTTGGCAATTTTGCTATTGATGCTTTTCCCTACGATTTATCAAACGGTAAGGATATATTTTCTTGGGGAACTGCCTAATGATTGGGGCTTAAATATTGCCAGTCAATTATCATGGGTGAGTCTATTCTATGAAATTATTCAGGAAGCATTAATCCTTCCATTGTTTTTTGTTTTGGGAAAATCATTATCAAATAAAAACGAATTTATCAACAAGATAAAAGGAGGACTTCTTTTAACAGGCATAATATATTTTATTTTATCTTGTGTATTATTTATTTTTGCCAAACCTCTTGTCATATTTATGGCGCAGGATAAAGAATTGGTTGATGCAACCGTAGATTATATAAGGCTTGAAACTGTTGCGGCATTGTTATCAACATTGTTTAAGTTTATGCTCACTGTTCTTATCACACTTAAAAAAGACGGCTATATGTACTTAACTTTGGGTATCCAAATGTTACTTTCAATTTTACTGGATACTTTTTTGGTAAGCAATCTAAATGTATCGTTAAAAATAGGCGTTAATGGCGTCGCAATAACAAACATAATAGTAAACAGCATAAGCCTTGTGATTTGTCTGTTTTTACTGAAAAATGAGAATATGTCCATATTCACCGGTGAAAAAATGTCTTTCACATGGGTAAAAGAATGGTTTCAGGTTGGCAAATATTCCGGTCTTGAATCATTAGTAAGAAACGTTGTTTTTTCAATAATGATAATCAGAATGGTAAATATGGTCTCTGAACAAGGATCGTATTGGGTTGCAAACAATTTTATTTGGAATTGGTTATTATTACCCGCATTGGCTCTCGGTGATTTAATAAAAAAGGAGGTTGCAGAAGAAAAAAATAACATTCAGACAAAGACATTTGGTTATATTATTTTGACTGTAATTTTTACGTTGCTTTGGCTTGTAAGTATTCCGTTATGGAAGCCATTTTTACGAATTGTTATGAATGTTGATGTTTATGAAACTGTTTATTATATTGCGCTTATTCAGACAGCATTTTATATAACATTTATTTTTAATCACATTTGCGACAGCACATTTTACGGTGTTGGACGAACTGATTATATGTTAATACAATCTATTTGTATTGATATATGTTATTATGGCATAGCCTTTATATTGTATCTTAAAAGAATATTTGTTCCATCGTTATTGAGCATATCATTACTGTTTGGCATTGGAATGGCAACGGACTTTATCCCTACATTGATATTATATTTAAGGATGCTAAAAAAAATGAATATGAAAATATTGATAAAAGAATAGTTATGCGCATATTTTCAATTTATAAGTCTATGGAGTATTCCGCAGAATTATGTCCCATCAGTGACAATATTAAATTAATACTAAGGCATTCCATACGACATGGAATTTCGGAAAGCTCTAACGGTGATGATATTGAATTGCTTCCTGAGGGGAAAATAATGGCAAGCCGTTTGGGAGAATCACTAAATATTCCGATTGGCTCTATTTCATCAAGTTTTGTTCCTCGTTGTATAAGCACCTGTAATGAAATTATTAATGGATATAACGAATCTCATAGAAAAATTGAAATTCAGATACAGAAAACGAAATTACTTCAAGCGCCGCATATACAAGACGACAAACTTGCAGGAGATACTTGGGCGAATTTTGGGAGAAATCCATTAAATAAGGTGATTGGAGCATTTGTAAACAAGGAAAATATGCCGGGTCTTTACGATTTAGATACATCAATGACTAGGTTGTTAAATTACGTATTCGAGACTGGAAATGATAACGGAACTATAGATATTTTTTGCACACACGATTTTCAAATGATTATGTTGCTATTGTTTATACTTGGAAACAACACGGAAAACATGGAGAAATTATTATCTATCGATTATCCACGTATGCTGGAAGGTATGTTTTTATGGAAAAATGAAAGAAATATCACTATTTCATGGAGAGGAAAAATAAAACAAATATGAAAAACAAACTAATTATTATAACAGGTTATCCTGCTTCTGGGAAATCAACATTTGCAATGAAATTATCAGAAAATTTAGATGTGCCATTTTTTAATTTAGATTCAATTAAAACGGCAATCGGAAAAGAAATTGAAATAAACAACTGGGAAAATAGTATATGTTTTGGTAAAATATCTTTTTTTGTATTGATGTATATTTTAGAAAACTTAATGAAAGTTAATAAACCATTAATAATTGAAAACAGTTTTATAAAGGATCATGAGACAGTAATAAAATATTTATTGGAAAAATATGAATATGAAGCATTGACTTATTTTTTAAATGTAATTTGAAAATACTACATAAAAGATTTATCGAAAGGGAACATTCACTGGAACGTGATAACGGTAATAAAGTATTTGGCTTATGGGATGATTTTCAAATATTTGTAAGTGATATAAAGCCGTTTGATGATTTTAATATAGGAGATAAAATTGAAAATATTGTTACAAGTGATT
>JAITXI010000156.1 GCA_031284905.1 Bacteroidales bacterium | reverse complement strand
ACTGCATGCGGTTTTTCGTCATCGTATTCGTAAGTGCCGGCATCTGATTTTTCGTGAATATTGCCGTTATTTTCGTATATAACTTCTCGCGAAATGTTGTCAATACTGTTTTGCCATGTCTCTAAACGCTGTTTGTTGTCGTATCCAAAAGTTTCTGTAATTAATGGATTTTTTTTAAAATCAGTTCGAGAAAATAAATTTCCCGTGTTATGAGTAAACGAAAAACCATAATCAAATATTGTAGAATTATCGGATTTCTGTGTTTTCATTTCGGTTAATTCAAAATTAGCGTTATAACTATGCGTGGATTTAAGATTGCTTGCTCCAAGATAATATTCTTTCAGTTGTCCCATTTCATTCACGTAGTTCGAGCCTTGTAATTTCCAAATTGGAGTTTCCCCGTTATTTTCATAAACGCCTGTCAAAAATCCATGAGTATCGTATTGATTGTAAATTTTATATCCCGAAGGGTATTGATAAGTTTCTACTCGTCCGTATTGGTCATAAGAATACTTGTGAAAATAACTTGTTCCTTCAATTTTTTCTTCCATTTGCGTTACGTAGCCCAAATTATTATATGTATATTGTTTGAAATACCCGTTTCCCAATTGTTCTTTTTGCAATAATCCTTTTGAATTTCCTGATGTATAATATGTATAAGTTGTTGAAAATAAAGGTTCGTTACAAATTTTCAAAGAATCTCTACCTAATTTGTCGTAATATATTGTAAATTCATTACCTTTCGCATCTGTTTGCTTTATTAATTCTCCAAAAGCATTGTAAACATAATTTGTTTCTCCTGCATTTGCATCAATTAATTTTGTTTGGTCTCCATAACGGTCGTATTCCATTGTAGTTACTATCCCTTCTGCGGTAATAGTTTTTGGTTTTCTGAAAGCATTGTAAATATAAGAAATCGTTCCGTTTGTTGAAGTAATATTTGAAACTTCTCCTCCGGCATTAAAAGTTTTTGTTTCACTTATCCCATTTGGATAATTTGTTGTTAATGAAGATGTTGTATAATTAAATACGGTATTTAGTTGCAAAGCATTTATTGTAGTACAACGTTTATAATTATCGTAAGTATATGTTTTATAATATGTTGGAGCTGTACCAAAATACGGCAAACTTTCTCTGTAAATTGTGCCGTCTCGGTTGTATTCGGTTTTTGAATACACATCCTGATAATAGAGATTAGTTTTTGTTTTCACTTCTCTTCTTAAAATATCAAAGAATTTTGTAGAATTTGTTCCGCCTGTAGTTATTGATGTTTCGTTAAATGCTAAATTATTTGCAACCGTATTTTCCCAATTTCTTGTTATTGTGGTAGTTGATGTTGGAGATGTTATCTTTTTTAGATTACCAAAACTATCATATTCATAAGTTGTTTCATTTCCAAGAAAATCTTTTTCATAAGTTTTGTTCCCAAATTTTGGTTCGTAAAAATATTCGGTAATTAAACCGACCGGATTTGTTATTTTTTTTATAAATTGTCCTTTCGTGTCGTATTGGTAAGAAGTTGTTCGTGTTTGAGATGTATTGTTAACGCCATAAATTCCGGAAATAGAATCTCTCACAATATTTCCATAATTATCATAAGAAAATCTTTGAGTGAGTGTTTTCCCTCCGGCTATCGGATAACTATCTGTTATTGACTGTATTATATTTCCATTTGCATCATAAGACAGTGTGTGTTGTTTTCCTTCGTCAATTCCGTTTTCTGTTCGTTTTTCACGTATTATTTGAGGTTTTGAATTACACCAAGTTCCGGAATTTGTATATGAAGAATAAGTTTTTGTTATTGTGTAAATGTTTGAATAATTGCTAACTACAGTACTAATATTTCCCAAAAAAGTCCCGTTTGTTTGACTTTGATTTTCATAAGTTATGGTAGTTGTAGTATTATTACCACTTAACAATTTATTGGTCTCTTCATAATATTTCGGCAGAATTGCAACATAAAAATCAGGTAAAGTATTTTTCATTTTTTTTATCAGATATTCGGTTGTTGTGCCTGAAATCTGTGTTTGCGAATTATATAAACTTTTTACTGTCGTTGTTCCATCAACAAAATTAGAATTATCAAAAGGAATATGGTTACTTGTCTCAATAATTGTATTAGCTACTTGGTTACTGTCGGTAATTTGTTTAAAACAAATAAAACCTTTTCCCTGTACGTTAGTCCAACCATTCTTAAAAGTATATTTATCTTCTGCCAACGAAGATGTACCCGTAAGTCCTGTAGAATATTTATGACTTTTCACAACTTGCAATGGTGAAATAAATTTTTCTGTTTGTTGTTCTATTCGTGTAGTATTATCTTTTGAAAGGTTTTGTGTCCATGTTTGTGGCTGATAATCAAACTCATCTGTATATAACAAACCATCTGTAATTTTTGTTACCAAATTATTTTTGTCATTTAGCATAAAATATAAAACACGAAACGCTTTTGAATTATTATCATAATAAATCAAATCTATTTTTCCATCACCGTTGAAATCACCAAAAAAGAACAATGTATTTAAAGAAACGGAATTATCAATATTACATGTAAATTTTTGAAAAACATTAAAACCTTTTGTAAGCCAAATAATATATTGATATCCGTTTCTTTCTACAAAATCACAAATTCCATCTCCATCCATGTCCATTGCAAATGTTTGTATAGCAATATTTTCGTATTGAAACGAAGGTGAAATTTTATAATTACTCTGACTGTTTACCTCCCAAGTATTACCTTTAGAATAACAAAATTGCCATTTATTTTCATTTTCAATGTATCTTAGCAAATCGGTTTTGCCGTCTCCATTAAAATCGCCAAATTTATAATATCCTTCTTTAGCCGGATTTTGAAAAGACGGTATGTCGATAGGCGTATTACCTCCCGTTGCATAAAGAGTATTTTCAGACGAAAATTGTCCTGAGGCATTAAACTTAAGTTCTGTAATATTGAAACTTGTATTTTTCACCCCAAAAATATCTGTTGTCCCATCTCCGTCAAAATCCAATTGCTGTGAGAAATTATTTTCATAAATATGATTTATAAAATACGTATGTGTAACATTAAATGAAGGATGAACCGTAGAATTATTATTATCAAAATAATTAAAATACCATGTTTTTGATTGTGAACTCAAATTATTTTCAAGAACTAATAGACTGGTTTTCCCATTGCCGTAAAAATTACCAAAAACAGGCTGTATTGGATAGAAAAAAACATTACTAAAAATATAGCCGGAAAAATTTTTTCTATCAAAGAATTTATATTTTTGTGTTGTATTGCTATAAAATAAATTTCGATAATAATTGTAGTTTCCCGAAACATAAGTTTGAGATGCTGAAATTAGTGAATTATATTCAATAAAATCATCTTTCCCGTCATTATCTATATCGCCGACAGTAACCCTTTTTATACTTTGATATGGATTTTCTATATCGCTTTGCTGTGATGCCTCAAATCCTCCTCCTTTTTTGCCAAGAAATGCTTGTAATTTACCATTTGTTCCTAAATTTCCGTATTGATAAAAAACTGCAAAATCTTTTATCCCATCTCCATTAAAATCTCCAACTAAAGGTGAAAGAGTGCCTGACCAAAAATGCTCCATATTAAAATTATTATTTGGATTAGAATCTCCATCATAAAAAAATCCGGTTGATGAAACTGAAAATTCTACTACAATATCATTGTTTCCCGAAAGTTTTGTGAATGTTTTATCTGATGTCCCCCAATCTATTATTGTAGAATTTAACCTCTGACCTATGCCACTCTTTTCTATTATTTCTTCTAATTTCGTAATCGGATTAGCTGAATATCTAAACTCATAAACTTTTACTAACGAACTATTGCTCTTAACTTCTATCTTTGTTAATAAATCTTTGTTATATAATTGTTGACCTCCTATATATTTGAAAAAATAATCACTGCGATTTATGTAATAAAACTCTATTTCGTTTGTTGGCGTTTGATTGCCATTTCCGGTATATTTTATCTTCTTTA
>JAITXI010000109.1 GCA_031284905.1 Bacteroidales bacterium | reverse complement strand
GTAAAAAAGATTTTCCAAGAACGCTATTTTTTGGAGCAAACAAAATTTCTCTACGAGCTTTTTCTAAACTTAGTTCATTTTCAACTTCTGAGATAGGAGCAACATTGGTATTAAAAGTGACATCAACCAAATCATTTTTTAATAAATCAATTCCTCAATGTTTGAACGTGTATTCATTTATTACTAAAAATTCATCTCTAATTTGTTCGCTTGTTAAATTCCCATTTAAAGACTCATTAATAAGATTGCTTAATTCATTAGAGACGAAAGTAGAAAGATCGTTAATTAGTTCGTTATCTTTTTGTAAAAAAATATCATCAGAAAACATATCATTTCTATTATCGTCAAAGACTTGTTTAATAGCTTCTGGATTAAGTGGTAAATCATTTGGATTAAGATCAGTTCCAGTTAATGATTTGAATAAAAAAGAACAAAAGGTTTTGATATCATCACTATGATCGGTTTCATTTACACTTAAGGTTGATATATCAGAAATATAAACATTTTTGTTTTCATCAATTTTAATTGAATCAAAACTATTTAAGTTTAAATTTGTTTTGTGCAAATTATGCAATATAGAAGCATATTTTCCAAAGTTTTTAAATATGTCTAAAAGATTAAAAGTTTCAGGCAAAAGTGATTCTGCTTTATTAACATTATTTATTTCGTAATAAACAATAGGAGAAGTTTCGATGTTTTTGTAATCTAATAAAGTATTCCTATTGAAAAAATGATTGTTCGGGTCACTTTGAAGATATTTTTTAATTTTAAAGGTGTTGTCATTAACACTGTCACTTATTGGAGTAGATTTAATAGAGATTTCTTTAAAAATCCCGTCAACTTTACATTCAATAATATAATAATCTCCAACTTTTTTGATTTTTTCAAACTCAGAAAGGTTTAGTTTTTTTACTAACGCATCTGGAAGATAAAAATCTCTAATATTGGGAGTACCAATAAAGTTTATTAACATATATTAATTATATCACTTCTATAAGAGAAAAAACATAAAAAAAGAATATGGCGAAGACCATGGCAAAATCCTTACACGGAAAATACATACTATTTTAGCAAAATACATACTATTTAGTTTTCCTCCTTTGTTTTCTGTTCTTGTGTTTCTGCTACGGATTTTTTTTCATCTTGTTCTTTTCTAAAATCTAAAAATACTGGAATGATTAGTTTTGATTTTTTATATTTTTTAATTTCTTTATTTGAAATTTCATTATTTTTTTTCATATCGATTCTTCTTAAAACATGATTATTAAAATCATCAGCTCAAGATTTTAATCTCTCAACAAATTTTTCTTCATTGCTTTCAAGATCCACTTTAGAATAGTCACTAAAGTTGTAGAGTATCTTTCTTTTCATTACTCCATTAATTGGCTCGGTTCATTTTTTACTTTTCATACCTTTTTTTGTATTAGAACGAATCATCTTGTTTTCTTCTAAAATTTCCTTGTTTAATTCATTAGTAGTTTCAACACCTCTATCACTATGATGAATATATCCTTCTGTATTTTCTAACATTGCGAGAGCGGAGTTTAAACATTTATTCGAGGTGTCAGCATTTAATACTCTTGTGATACCTACGCTGAGAATTTTTAGATATGCTGTATGATATATGATTACATATAATTTTTTTGAAAGTTTTATCTCTGTAATTTGTGATCCATCCGTTAGAACCACTCTCTTGTCAGGTACCATATTTTCTAAGAGATATGGTGCAATAATGCTATTTGTATTTTTACCACTTTTTGTACACCCACTTTTCCTAAGCATACGTTCAACATACTTTGGCGTTAGTGTTACTTTAATCCCCTTGATTTCACCATTATTTTTTTTGATATAGTGTTTCATTTCGTTAATTTGATATTCACTAAGTAACTCATCGGGATGGGACATGTTTCAGTCATCTGCTAATAGTTTTGAACCATAATCAGCGCGTTTTAAAAAAAATTTAAATAATCTTAAAATCAAGTTTTCATAGAGTTCGTTTCTTTGCTTTTCATTTTCAATTTTTTTTAAGCGGTTATGATATTCATCATGTGTTACGTGAGCGACTTTTAAAATCTCTTTAAGTTTTATTTTTCTATGGCGTTCGCCTTTTCATTCTGTAGATAATACGCTTTTAATTCACTCAATCTTTGATTCCAATTTTGTTGCAAAAAAAATTTGATAGCATCTTGACGTAGTCACTCGCCAATAGACTTATTATCAGCCTTTTCAAGTATGTCGTTAAATATCCCTAATTTTGAACCAACCGCAGCATCAGCAACGTCTTGGTACCTTATATCATAAAGTCTACTTTTTATTGTTGAAATATTAGTATTAAATTTTTCGCAAACTTTTGCAATAGACATGTTTGGACAGCAAATAATGACAGCAATGGCTTGATTAGTTCTGATTCTTTTTCCCTTATCTTTAGAAGATTCTCATGTCTTATTTATAAAATCATTTTCTTTTTCTTTATCCTTAATTATAAATTTCTTAAATTTTCCATTTTTGCTTATCATTTTATTTTCCAAACTTATACTTTCTATCTTTTTTTTCAAAATAAAATTAGTATGGTTAAATTATATAACAACGAAATAGTATGTATTTTTCGTGTAAGATTTTTGCCATGGTCTTGCGTGTAAAAAAATACACTATGACTTAATAAGCGTTTTGTGGTTATTCTGAAATAGAAATTATTGAATAGTAGATTAAACGAAACTGTAAAAATATTTGAAGCCATATCTCATAATTTTAAAGTTTTAGGATACAAAATTGTAAATGGAGGTTTTAGGGAATTTTGAAAAAGCGATTGTTTAAAACTGTTTTGTTTTATATGTTTTCTATATCTTTGATGTGTTTTTGTAAGAGCCAAATAAAAGAAATTTCATAGTCGTTTATACCACAAAATATCATCAAGCTTTCATAAATAAA
>JAITXI010000043.1 GCA_031284905.1 Bacteroidales bacterium | reverse complement strand
ACGTTTGCATTTGTTCCTAAAGAGTTATTCCAATTATATGTTCCGCCTCCTGTTGCCGTCAATGAAATTGATTGATTTGTCGGACATGATAAAACTGTTATGCCGGTATTATTCGTTATGCCTGCTGTCGGAGGTGCTCCGATTACAACGGTTGTAGTAACAGGAGGACTAGTTTGCGAGCCAACAGTAATAACAAGCGAATAAGTCCCTGCATGTACAGAAGTAACATTAGATATCGTTGGATTCATTTGGTTTGATGTAAAGCCATTTGGTCCTGTCCAACTATAAGTAGCACCCTGAGTTGGGTTAGTTACAGATAAATTTAATGTTTGACCAAGACATAACGGACCATTATTAATAATAGGTGGAGCCACAATTCCACAATTTGTTGAAGCATTTCCTGCCACTTGTTCAAATGAAATATTAGTTGAAACATTAGAATAGTTGGTTAATAATAAAACATAAATTTTCCCGCCTTGAGCATTATTAATATGACATGTTTCTGCATGAGCAGCATCATAACTACAATCAACAATATTACCATAAGGATAATAACTTGAACTTTCTGTATTATTAGGACAATTACTACACTCTGTCAAACTAATACTTGCACAAGCTTCGTTTATATTATTAAAAGGACCCCAAGCGATAAAATCAACATCTGCACCACTGGAAATATCAATCGTCATACTACCCGGATTATCTATTTGCATATAATACCATGCAGGGTTTGGCGTTGAATACAGGCAACCTATACTTCCCATAGATTCAACATCGACAGCTGCCGGAAAAAGATATTGGTCACTATTACAAAAAGGCTCACTACCCAAACAGCCTTCGTTACTATTATTAAAAGGACAACTTGGAGATATAGAGTAACTCGCAGTAGTTGAAGTATTATAATTATCAACTATCAAATAATAAGTAACACCTCCTATAAGGTTCACAGTAATTCCATCAGAATCCCAACAACTACCGTAAATATTTGTACCGGATGTACCGCATGAACTCATAAGAAAGAAATCAGGATCACCACTATTAGTAGTAGTATTAAAAGTATAATTTCCTGTTTCGGTTGCCGTGAAAGCATAAACCAATTCAGCTCCGGATTCATTCCAAGAACAACCATTATAAACATTCCAATTTCCGGTTCCTGACAAAGTTCCCGAATAAGTAGTTCCGCATACCATTTGAATTGGGCTAGCACAAGTTCCGGCACCACCTCCTCCACTTGTTGTATAATTTACCGTAACCGATAAATTTATTGTAACGTAATCACAAACGGCATCATTATCATATGAACTTGCAGCAAAAAGCAAACCATTAGCAGGAAGCCCCGCTACACCATTTACCGTATATGTTCCACCACACATATCGTAATTCCAAACTCCGTTTGCATAAATATCTACAACATACCATGAAGGGCAATAAGAACCGATAGAAACTGTAACAGAAACAGAAGTAACGGTTGCATTTGCGGGAGCACAATTAATTGTAATTTGCGTTAGAATATTATCACAATCATATCCTGAAATAGTAGAAGTTTGTGTGCAAGATTGACCGAAAGTAGTTATACCTATAATCGTAAAAAAGTAAAAAAAAACAAAAATTGATATTAAAATTTTCTTCATAAGTCTAAATATTAAATATTTACATTCATTAATCTTCCAAAATAATAACTATTATTTTAAATATGCAATTTAACAAAAAAAAATATTAATTACACATATTTTTAACAAAAAAAATTATTATTATTAAATTTTATATAATCAACATAATCATTTGATTATAAATAAATTATAAATAACAATTTTCAAATAAAATTATTTAACAAAATAACTTTAATACTAATTTGTTTATTTTTTTTAATAAAAAAAAGCGAGTTTTTATAAAAAATCATTACTGACCGACAAAAAATAACAAAAAAGATGGAGTTGATAGTGTTATTTTTCATTTAATTTTCTTGATAGGTGTACAAAAAAATAGAAAGGTTGCAAATATGTAAAAATAATAATTTTAATTCATATTTTTTGATATAACTTTGTAATGAAAAAATAATTAAAAAAATGTGGAAGTTATTATGCGTTGTTATCGGCTCTATTTGTCGCAATAACAGCAATTTTTTAAAGAACCAATGATATTAAGACAATAATTTGAAGAGTGTTTATTGCTATTGGTAGATGTGTACTTGTTTTATAAAAATTATTTTGATTACTAACAATGAATAAAGAAATTATTATTACAAAAACTTTAGATGGTTCAAAAACGATAAAAAATTCGGAAATTGATGAATATTATCACTCTACAAACGGAGCAATTCAAGAATCTTTACATGTTTTCATCAAAAATGGTCTTTGTAATATTGATAAAGAAAAAATAAAAGTTCTTGAAATTGGTTTTGGAACAGGTTTAAATGCGATGCTTACATATATTTATGCAGAGAAAAATAATAAAGAAGTCGATTATACCGGAATTGAATTATTTCCTCTTGATGAAAATATTTTTTCGCAATTAAATTATGCCGAATTATTAAATGTTGATTCTAAAAAATATTTTTTTTCATTGCATATTTGTGAATGGAACAAGAAACAAAAATTGAATGAAAGTTTTATTTTTACAAAATATGAAATAGATGTAAAAGATTATCAAGAAGAAAAATGTTTTGATGTTATCTATTTTGATGCTTTTTCACCGGACAAACAGAACTATATGTGGACAGAAACAATTTTAAAAAAAATGTATTCTTTAGTTGCGGTAGGTGGAATTTTTGTTACATATTGTTCAAAAGGGGAAGTAAAGCGGAATTTGCGTAGTGTAGGATTTACAGTAAAGCGATTGCAAGGTGCTGCAGGAAAACATCACATGGTGATTGGAGTGAAAAGTTAGACCGATGTTTGGTTAATTGATAAATTTAATAACTAATTATCCGACTACCAATAAAAAATTAATTTTATAATAATTTATTTGCAGGTTTTAAGGATATTATTTAATTTTGTAATAATAAAAGCGTAGCAATACGCAGAGTTAAAATATTGTGAAAAAGCGTTAGCTATTGTTCTTACTTCTGAAACTTCGACAATTTCAAAGGTGAAACAAGAACAAGAAAGTAAACGCTCACGAGTATTCGTGGGCTTTCCTTGTTTGTTTTATCGGTAGTCGAAGACCTCAGAAGTGAATAATGAAAAAGTCCACTTTTTTTCATTGTTAAAAAATAGAAGTTATGACCGACAATGAAATACATATTGGTAGTTTAATAAAGAAAACGTTAAAAGAACAGGGACGAACAATAACTTGGTTGGCTCGACAAGTGAATTGCAAACCTCAAAACATACACAGAATTTTCAAATGTCAATATATTAATACAGCCTTATTGATGACTATATCTGAAAAATTAAATCATGATTTTTTTGCCGACTATTCAAAATGGTTGTTTGAAAATATAAAATAACAGTAATGATTTTGATACTTTTTTATATCCAAAAAAATACAAATATGTAAAGTTTTTATTACTTTGAAAATGGAAAATTTTCGATTAATAATTATAATTTTGGATTTAAATTTTTAAACAAAAATATTATGACAAAATTTAAAATGGAATTGTTAAATTCAGAAGAATTAAAAAATGTTCAAGGAGGAGCTTTCGCTTGTTCAAAATCAGGTGATATAATTAAAAGCAGTTGTGGCCAGAGTGGCGATGTTACAGTTAAATTATGCGCAACTATAGAAAGTTGGTGTATTGAAGGATTTACCGGTTCTTCTTGCAATGGAAGCGGAGTTTCAATAAATTGTGGAACTTATAAAGTTTGTGGATTAAAAGATACAACACTCTAAAATAAAAAATATGAAAAAGACAGAAAAAAAACTATTTGAAATGAATTTATTAAATTCAGAAACATTAAAAAATGTAAATGGTGGATTGGGGGATAATTGTAGTAAGCAAGGTGATACTATTATAAGTATTATGGGGGTAACTGTAAAACTTTGTCTTACAATAGAAGCTACATGTCCCGCAACTTCTCAATTCAGTAGTAGTAATTGTACTGTTTTTGGTGGAGTTACTATACATTGTCCGCAAAATTTTAAAATAAACGTATAAAACAATAAAAAATAAAAAATAAAGTTTCTAAATCTAAATGTAGTGATTTATCATGAATAATTACGCTTTGGAGCAAAATCATATTAAATTAATATCAGTTAATAAGCGAACAACGATATTCTTTAATACTTTTTCTTTGCAAATATATCCTTTGGAAGACAAAGTTTTGATAAATTTTTTAAAAGAATTCAAGCAATGGGGATATATTAAAACAAAAGAAAAATACTCCGAAGAAAGTTTTAATGAAATTTACGATTTTATTTTAAACAAAATAGAAAATGCTCCAAAAACAGTTAAGTATAATTTGCAAAATACAGATGTGAATAATTTTGCTTCTGTAATTTTGCCTATTGCGGCAAATTGCAACCTTAAATGTAGTTATTGTTTCGCACAAACAGATAATAATTTTCGTTTTAAAAATTACGATAAACAAGATGTTGAAAAAATTATCAATTTTGTTATGAATAGTTTTGAAAACAAAGAACAGCCGGTTAATTTTGTTTTTTTTGGCGGAGAACCTTTTTTAAATATTGAGGTAATAAAACATAGCATTCAATATGTTAAATGTAATTTTTCTAATAGAAAAATTGGTTATTCTGTTACAACAAATGCTACAATCATTAATAATGAAATTATTAATATTATAAAAGAAAATAATATTGCAGTTTTATTGAGTGTAGATGGGCCAGACGACGAATATAATGTTAGGTTATTTAAAAATGGCAAAAAAAGTATTAATAAAGTACTTGAAAACATTGTAATTCTTAAGAAAAACAATATATTTCCGGAAATTAGGGCAACTTTCACGAGTAATAACCCGCATTTGATTAAAACAGTTGATTTTTTTGAGCAAATGCAATTAAAGTTTAATATTGCATTTGCTTATGTTTCAGAGAATAAGCTACACAATCTTGCAAATTACAATGATAAAAACCTTATTCATATAGAAAATGAATTGAATGAACTTTTAATATATTATGAAAAAAAAATTTGTAATAAAGAAGTGATATTTAATAAATGGATAGAAAATATCAATAAATTTAGATTTAGAGTTAAGCAACATTTAGTTTGTTCAGCAGGATTATCGTTCTATACGATAACAGCAGACGGTACAATTTTTTCTTGCGCTCATTTTATGAATGATAAAAAATTTGCTATTGGAAATATTCTTGAAGGAGTAATAGATAAGACTGATTTTATTCCTATTGATATTGATAACATTACCGATTGTTCAAATTGTTGGGTAAAATATCTTTGTTCTGGAGGTTGTGTATCTCAAAAAATATCTGCAGGTTTATCAAATAAAAGTGCTAATAGTAAAAATGAATGTAAGTTAGAAAAATTAAGATGGAAATTTTTACTAAAACTTTACTATAAGATATTAATTATTAATCCAAAATATTTTGAAAATGAAAGTTAAAATATTATTTTTTTTACTATCAATTTTAGTGTTTTGCAATGTTGAATATTCACAAGGTTTATTAGAAACTAATTTGTGTATAAATATCAAAAACAATTCTGATTTAGATTTTTCTAAAGATACAACTGTAAGTTACGTGGTAACAACTCCATTTATTAATCTCATTACAGAAGAAATTTTTTTAGATAATTTTAATGAAGATACTTTAACCCTAACTATTGAAAATCTTGGATTTTTAAATCAATTATTATCCCATTTATTTTATCATAATATAAATATTGCAGCTAAAAATAGTAATAGTAAAACAGAATCAAACTCATTCGATTTTGATGGACAAAAATTAATTATTCCAATACAAAAAAAGACAAAATCAATTTTAATAAATTATGATTATCAGTCGGATTTTTTTGTTAGATGTGGGTTAAATTTTGATTTTCAACCACAAATGTATGAATGGCAATCTTGGTTTTTTACACATCCTAAGTTAAAAATAAACAAAGTAGAATTTAATGGATTTGATGAATCATATTTTTTTTCTAATTTACCATATAAGACAAAAAATTCAACTATTAATTTAGAAACTAACAATTTGAAAAATTTTGATATTTCATTCTATTTGTTAAATAAAGATTCATATATTAAAACAAATTATACTTTTGATAATATTAACTTTAATTTATATTTTTTATCAAAACAAAACTCTGATACCTCTCATTTATATACAGATAGATTTTTTCAAATAAAAGATAAGTTAGTTTTATCATTACAAGAAATTAATAAAATTTTTCCTCCTGCAAAAAATAAAAAACAAATTAGCATTGTTGAAAGTGATTTAAAAATTGGCGATAACCAAAGTAGTTGGGGTATGACAAAAACAATAACAGACTCTACTTATTTTATTTATATGGATTCATCGTTTTGGCGAGATAATTCTGCAATACATGAAATAATCCATACTTTTGAAAATTCTAATATTGAACATGAGGATTCAACAAAACTCTTTTTTCATGAATCTTTAATAGAGTATATGTCTGTTTGTGTTTTTTATCAAAATGAAATAGATAGACAATTAGTATTGACAACTAAAATGTTAGATTTTTTATCCTCTAAAGAAGAAGTTAAATCTGTTTTTTCAATTAAAACTAATGAAACAGATACTGAAAATAATGGGCATGGGAATACAGGTTTGATATATAATAAAACTCCATTTATTATTAATTATTTAGCCTTACTTATTGGAGTGAGAAATTTCTATGAGGCCGCAAAAGATTTTTATTCTGAAGCAGAAATAAAAAATAAATTTCTTTGGTCAGATTTTGAAAAAATTATAAAATCTAAAGGCGTAACAGAAGAACAATGGAAAATTTTTATGATGTCACTTTAATTATGTAACTTTTTGGATTTACTGTTATTACCACAAAAACTCCACTTCTTTAAAAGCAAATTTACGAATTTCTTTTGTTTCTGTCTCAATAACTAAATTACCCATTTTTTCAACGTCAATTATTTTGCCTGAAAAAATTTCTTCTTTTGTTTTATAATTATAAAATTCCTGATACCTGTATAACAACGATACAAATTTTGATTTTAATTCGTTGTAAGGTATTAAAAAATTTAGGTTTTTTAAATCATTTTCAAGAATTTCCGTAAGTTTTAATATTTCGGTTTTAATATTATAATCTATATTAGTAATATTTTTTAAAGATATTGGATTTGGAATGTTTTCAGGAAAATTTGTTTCATTCAAATTTAATCCGATTCCAATAATTGAATTTTCGATTTCAGTTTGAGATAAAGAATTTTCAATTAATATGCCACAAATTTTTTTATCATTGCAATAAATATCGTTAGGCCATTTTATTTTTGCATTTATTTCTCTAATTTTTAGATATTTACAAACAGAAATAGCTGTACAGATATTTAATAAATAAAAATCTTCAGCTTTTATTTTAGGTTTACAAATTAATGAAAATATTATGTTTTTGTTGTCTTCACAATGCCATTTATTTGAAGCATTTCCTCTTCCGGCTGTTTGTGAATAGGAAAAAATCAGAATATTTTCATTAAATTCATTATTTTGAAGATAATTTTTGGCGAAATTATTCGTAGAGTCTGTTGATTTTAGTTCGATTATTATCATTATGTTATTTCTTTACATTCGACCCCTTCGGGGTCGTACTTTGTGTATTTCGTTGGTTATTACAAATATTCGACCCCTTCGGTGTCGAATGTGAAATGAGATTGTGTTTTTCACAAATATGCGGATACTTTCGGGATATAATAGTAAAGTTGATAATAAGGAGTTCGATAATTTTCATAAAAAATTTGTTGTTTTTATCATCTATTTGTTTCGACTCTAATTGGCGTATTTTTATAAAAATATATTATTTGCCGTAATGTACGACCCCTTCGGGGTCGTATGTGTTGAAATATCTTTTTTATAAGCATACGAACATTTAAAATTAAAAAATCATTATTTATTTTCATCAATCCATTCAAAAAGATATTCTTCCTTATATTCTATTTCAAATAATTCAAGTAATTTTAAATATTCATTTTTAAATGTTTGTTTTTTATGATATTCTTTTTGGTTATGAATATATTTAACAACATTATCTATTGCCGAATGATTGTATGAAAATGCTCCAAAGCCTCCTTGCCATTGAAAATTGAATTTAGTAAATTTATTATCTTTGATAAATGTATTGGAAGATTTTTTTATTTCTCTCACCAAATCAGACAAACAACATGTTGGTTTCATTTCTATAAAAAAATGAATATGATTTGTTGTACCATTGATTGCCAACATTTTTTGTCCTTTGTTTTGAACAATTCCTGTAATATATTTGTATAGTTTTTTTTCCCATAAAGTTTGAATTAATGCTTCTTTATATTTAACAGCAAAAACAATTTGTATGTAAATTTGTGAAAAAGTTCCGGACATAATTCAAAATTTTTATATTTATTGTCAATTACTTTATATGTGTTTATTTTTTTAGCTCCGGCAGGTCGTTTGTTTATAAAAAAAATCATACATGACAGTGCGACCCCGCAGGGGTCGAATGTAGGGCAAAGTTGTTGTTTTTTAACAACATACGACCCCTATGGGGTCGCATAGTCGTATCGCATCTTTTATTTTATATTTAATTCTTTTTTAATATTTTTTGGTAAGGCATCTTTGTGAACGGAGAAATCGGTAGTTTTGAATTTTACGAATGCTTCGGAAACGTAGAAAAATCCATCGTAAAGATTATTTGTGTTCCAAGAATTTTTCACTAAATAATATTTTGTACCATTTTGGTCTTTTGCGATTCCACAAATCAGCATTCCGTGGTCGTCTGTTGTAAGGTAATTATCAAATTCTTCTTGACGTAATTCTTGAGTAATAGTTTTTTCAACGACAGGTTTGTCGAAACTATATAATTGTTTAGCTTTTTCAGAAGCAGACAATTTTTCCCATTTGTCTCTTTCCAAACCGGAAAGGTCCGGACGATCTTCTTCCGGAACAACTGCTACTCCGTTAGTCCAGCTGAAGCCTTTTTCGCTAACATCAGCACCCCAAGCAACAGTATATCCATTATTAATTGCATTATCAATTATTTCTATCATTTCGTCCATTTTAACATTATAAACTTCTTCCATTGCCCAATTGTCAGGAATTTCAATGATAAATTTTTCATAGAAAGGATGATGTGTAAATGAAGAGATTGAGACATAATCTTCCATATTGAGACCTAAACTTTTTGCAAAACTTTGCGGATTATAAACAACACCCTTATAAGTGAAATTTTCAGGAACTTTCCCTAAATAAGCATCTAAAATTCCACTAAAAGCGTTGACCCAAACAGGAGATAATTTTTTATTTGAATTTTTCTTTACCGCATCAACAAATGCTTTTAGAACTTCATCTAATTCTCCGTGAACATGACTTTTTTCGCCATATTCAAGTCCTTTGTAATCACTTTCCGGAAGAATCCCGTAATTTTTAATTACGTTAAAAACATCGTGAAAAGCTCCGCCACCGGCAAAATTTAACGAACCATGATATCTTACATATTTTACAGCTTTATCTTCATAAGTTTTTCTTACTATAAACATTTCCGATAAATCATACTCACCTTTACCTGTTCTCAATAATTCTGCTTCTATAAAAGCTAAAGTAGAAAAACTCCAACAAGTTCCCGAACGATATTGATCTTTTACAGGAGTTGTTTTAATGGTTTTTACTTCGGTAAATTTATAGCCCTCATCTTTTTTTTCTTCATTTTGTGAAAAAACAGAAAAAGTTAGCAAAAGCGCTAACATTAATACTAATATACTTTCAAATTTTATCATATTTATTTTTTCTGTAAAATTAATTTATTTTTTAATAAAAATCAAAAAAAATGATACTATTTTAATAAAATAGTCTGCTATACAAAAATTTTTATAACTTTGTCTTTGGTAACTATGTTCATATTTTTTATTTATATCATTGATTATTAACAATAAAGATAATAAAAATTTGCATATTTACCAAATTTTTTTTCGCTTATTCCAAACTCATGTTTTTATATGTCTTTAGGTAAAATTGAAATTATTTTTCATAATCACAAAAAACAAACGTTAGTGAATAATTAAAAAAAACAGCGTTTGAAAAACGATGTCATTATTACAAAAAAGTTATTTGACGGAGCGGAGGCAGAGCGTTTATATTAAATTGCCATTATAGCAGGTAATGTTAAACAATATTTTCAACAATAACATGTCTAAATGACATATTGTAGATTTTTTTTAAAAATATTATTTGCTAATTTGATAGCGTTTTAGTATAATTCTTACAAAAAATAAATTTCTAATATAAAAGAGTCAATGCTACATTTTTAGATTTGCAATTCTTTTTCAGCCGTTTATCATTAATTATAAGTGGCGGAAAGTATAAAAAAAAAACAGATTCCGCCACTTATTTTTTAAAATATTTGGCTGAATATGTTTTTTTTATTATCTTTGCAGGGAATAACTCATGATTATTATGGAAAAAATTATTGGTAGGAAAAAGGAAATTCGCTTGCTTGAAGAATACGAACATTCTAATAAACCGGAATTTGTTGTAATTTGTGGACGGAGAAGAGTTGGCAAAACATTTTTGATACGACATTGTTTTAAAAATCGTTTTGCTTTTTACCTTTCAGGAGCAGAAAATACAACAACAAAAGCACAACTTAAAAATTTCAATGTTGCAATTCATACTTATAGTGGTTATCCGTATCCCATTGTAACAAATTGGCAAGATGCTTTTTTGCAATTACAACACTATATAGACAACACAACTGTGAAAAAAAAATTCATTATTTTTTTCGACGAAATGCCTTGGTTAGACAACAATAAATCAGGTTTTTTGTCGGCATTTGAATATTTTTGGAATACTTTTGCTTCAGCACGAAATAATATTTTGTTCATTGCTTGCGGTTCAGCTACATCGTGGATTGTAAACAAAATTATCAATAATCGTGGCGGACTGCACAATCGAATTACACGACAAATTTTTTTAGAACCTTTTACGCTTCACGAAACCGAACAATTTCTTCATTCTCGGAAAATCAAGATGAATCGTATTCAAATTACTGAATGCTATATGATTATGGGAGGGATTCCTTATTATTTAGAGCAAATAGACAAATCAATAGGACTTATTCAAAATATTGATAATCTGTTTTTTAATAAAAATGGAATTTTGCATAACGAATTTTCAAGACTTTTTACTTCTTTATTTAAGCATGGCGAAAATTATGTAAAAATAGTAAAGGCATTGGGTAAAAAGAATAAAGGACTAACACGAGATGAAATTATTAAAGCTACTAAATTAACAGATGGCGGACGACTTTCTGCTATGTTAGACGAATTGGAACTTTGCGGTTTTATTCGCATTAACGATAGTTTCGGCAAACGAAAAAAGAATCGTCTTTATCAATTAATTGACTTTTATTCAATGTTTTATCTTAATTTTATTGAATCTAATAAAAATTCTATCAAAAATTATTGGTCTATAATTAAAAACAGTTCTGTTTATAAAGCATGGCTTGGTTTTTCATTTGAAAAACTTTGTATCAGTCATTCGTACCAAATTCGCCGAAAACTTGGTATTACAGGAGTACTTTCTTTCACTTCGGCATGGCGATATTTTAATGATAAACATGGGGCACAAATAGATTTAATAATTGACAGAAATGACGGTATTATTAATATCTGTGAAATGAAATTTTCTCAAAAAAAATATCAAATTACAAAATCAGAAGGTGAATCTTTTCTGAATAAAATTGCTCTTTTTCAAGAAGATACTAAAACTAACAAAACAATTCACTTTACTTTAATCAGCACTTTTGGAGCAAAACATAATGTATATTGGAACGATATTCAATCGGAAGTTACGATGGAGGATTTATTTTTAGAATAAATAATTCAGCCGTGTATCTTTAATTATAAATGGCGGAAAGTATAAAAAAAACATAGATTCCGCCACTTACATTTTTTAATATTTGGCGGAATATGTTTTTTTAGGGAAAAACTGTTTATAATCATATTTAAGAATTTTTTTAAATAAATTAAGTCAACTTTCGCAAATCCTGAACGGCTTTACATTAGACAAAGTCAAAGGGTTTAGCTTCTATAACCGCAAATCAAACGCAGTGCAACCCAAGATGAATAAGTAACGGTGAATATTTCAAAGTATTGACTTTTAGGCAAAAATCAAGTTTATCGCTATTTTGCAAATTTTCTCACAAAAAAAGCAAATAATTTATAAAAAAAATATTACTTTTGTAAAAAAATCTTAAACTTAATATTGATAAATTGAAACATTTTTACCACCAAAACAACAATTAACAGAATATGAATGAAATAAAAGAAGTGATAATTTTGGCTGCAGGGAGAAGTCGTAGAATGGAACATTTGAGTAATAGAGAGCCTAAATGTTTACTATATTATAAAAACGAACGTATTTTATCACGATTAATACGCCAATTAAAAGAAAACGGTATAGAAAAGATAGTTGTTACGATTGGATACAAGGCAACTATTATCAAAGAAATATTCAAAAATGACAAAAATGTATTTTTAGTCGAAAATACAATGTATGAGGAAGATGTAAATATTTATTCTATGAAATTGGCATTAGAACATGTTTCCGGACCATGTGTAATTTTTGAAGCCGATACTATAATGGAAGATGCACTAGTAAAATATGTTGTAGGTAGTGATTTTGAAACAAAATCTGTTTGGTTTACCAAAGGTAAATTTAAAAACTCGCAGTATGGAGCAATTATTAATTCCGACAAATATGGAAATGTTTCTGACTTACAAATTGTGGCCTCTTTCCATGATAAATACAAAAATTATACTAAAGTAACCGGTCTAATGCGAGTTAGTAAAAATGAAATAGATATGTTCAAAATTCTCATTAATAAATACTCTCAAAATACAATAAAACAATACTATCTCTCTCCATGGATGGAGAATTTAAAAGTATTGCCGTGTGTAGAAGCAGACATATCCCCTTTTGCATTTTTCACATTCAATAAACCGGAAGAATATTATCAAGTAAAAAATATTGATATTGATTTTTTACAAGAAACTCCACTTGTTGAATTGATAGACATTGCGACCATGAAAGGCATAGAGGCTTTTTCCGAAGAAAGAGTTATTGAATTAATTAACAAAATAAATAACGACCAAAGCTGGACAGTTCCTGTAATTATAGAAAACAAACATCATTTGGTATTGGATGGACAACACCGTTTAGAAGCAGCAAAAAGAATGGGAATAACTAAAATTCCGGCTATCATTATAAATTATAATGACGTACAAGTTTGGACATTAAGAAAAGAAGAAAAAGTTTCAATAAAAAGAGTATATGACAAAGCTCTAAAAGAGGATTTATATCCGTATAAAACAGTAAAACACAAATTTAATTTTAATGTTCCTACAGTTGATTTTTCGTTAGAATCATTACTTCAAAAGCACTAATTTATGATTAGGATTCGTTCTGTTACTTATCATTTGCCGAAAAATTTTGCAATAGAACATTTTATTTCTGTTGGAGATGCTGTAGCTGATTGGACTAAAAATTATTCTAAAATTAGAACACGTAGGCTTAGTTTGTACCCATTAACCATTCCGCTTGAAGAAAGCAAAATAAAACAAATAGCTTTAGAATGTAGTAAAGTTGGAATACGTTGGTTTAACATTCCTATAGACCCACATGTTGAAAATATTAAAGAACGAAAAATATTGTTTAATCATGCTTTTTCAATAATTAGAGATTTTTCTTACGCTTTTATTAATATTCTTGCTGTAAAGAATAACGAAATAAATTATGATATTCTATCTCGTTCAACTAAATTAATCCAAGATGTAAGTAGCATTAGCAGTAATGGTTGTGATAATTTTAGACTTGGCTTTTCTAATAATGTTTTACCGGACGGCTCTTTTTTCCCTTTCACTATGTCTTCCGGAGATTTTAGTTTTTCTATAGCTTTAGAATTAACGCAAGAAATAAATACATTACTCCTTAAAAAGGAAGTTGCCAACATGTCGCTTTCTGTATTGAAAAAATTCCTAATAGACACTTTATCTCCTGAAATTTCTGCAATTAATAACATTGCAGAAAATATTGCTAAAAAAAATAATATGATTTTCAAAGGATTTGATTTTTCTTTAGCTCCGATTATAGAAGAAAATGGAAGTATTTTTCCAATTCTTCAAACTATTGGATTAAATGAATTTGGATTTTCCGGTAGTATGTTTACTACTGCATATTTAACAGATTTATTGAAATCTTTTGGGCAATATTTTAAGATGGTTGGATTTTCAGGAGTAATGTATTCTTTACTTGAAGACATAGAATTTTGCAATTTTAACAATAACAAAGGTATAACCATCGAACAACTTACTGCCGTTTCGACTCTTTGTGGATGTGGAGTGGATATGGTTCCTGTTTATGGCAGTATTTCTACAGAAGAATTGCTTGCAATTTTTCTTGATATTGCGGCTATATCTTGTCGTTTAAAAAAGCCTTTGGGGATAAGAATATTGCCTATCCCAAGAACATATAATCATCAAGAACATTATACATTATTTAGCGATGATGCAGATTTTATTTCTAATACAAAAATCGTAGCAATAGATTCAAAAATCATTAATTATTCTCTAAACAAATTTTTATTATTATGAATACTATCAAAAGAATCTGGAAAACAAAGATTAGGGTATTTTTACCACAACCACTAAAAAATATTTTATCTAAAGTTGATGAATGTTATCGTTTTGCAAAACTTTTTCAAAAAAACTAAATAAATAATATATGGTATTATGAAAAAAATAATTGGCGTAATAGGAGGAAACGGCGTTGCTGCAACAAATAAATTGTGTGAACTCATAGAAAACAAACTCACTTTGGAAGGAGCTTTTCGGGATGTACACCACCCTGAAATAATTATTTATCAGGCAACACAAGCGCCATCTCGAAGCATGTTTGTCGAAGGGCGAGGTCCCAGTTATATTGAAGATTATGTAAATATTGGTAAAAAGCTGAAAGATACCGGAGTTTCTGTATTATGTATGTGCTGTAATACTGCTCATTATGCTATTGAAGAAATTCAAAAACGAGTGGACATTCCATTTATTAACATAATCGAAGAGGTAGCATTAGAAGCTAAAAAAATGAAAAAACAAAAATTAGGTTTAATTGCTTCTGATGGTTGTGTGATAGGTAAAGTTTATGAAAAATGGTTTGATAAAATCTATCCGGAAGCACAAATAATATATCCTAGTATTGATTTTCAAAAAGAAGTTACAAGAGGTATTTGCAATATGAAAAATAAAAATCGTTTTTTAGAAGACAATCATCCGGACAGACCTCAAACAATCTTTTCCAATTTGTATAATCATCTAATAGAAAAAGGAGCAGAAATTGTCATTATGGGATGCACGGATATTCGAGTTGATTTCAACAAAGAAAATACTATTGATTCATTAGAAATATTAGTAAATAAAATAATAAATTTAACACAAAATGAAAAATAAAAAAGCATTGGATTTCTTTTGTGATATGTCGTTACATAGTGATAAAGGGGCACAATCCGTAAAATTGGCGGGAGCGAATGATTTCACGCAGTATGATACAACATTTATAATGAAATATGCCTGCAAGAATACTGATTTGCTGGACTTAGGCAGCGGTACCGGATTAATAATTAACAAAATATTTGATAAAGTTGATAAAATTACAGTGGTAGAGCCTTTTGTAGGATTTACTAAATATATTGTAAAAAGCGAAAATATTAATATCTATAATCAAACAATATTAGAATACAATCCCGATAGACAGTTCGATTTGATAACGATTTTTGGAGTAATGCATTACTTCAATGAACAAGAAACAACTGCCATTTATAAAAAATACTATCCTTTTTTAAAAACAGGGGGGAAATTAATTATAAAAAATCAATTTGGTGTTAAAGAAGATGTTATTGTTGATGGTTATTCCGAAGAACAGAAGAAAAATTATTTTGCCCACTATCGTCATATTTGTAAAGAAGAAAAAATACTAGAAATGATAGGCTACAAAAATATCAAAGTCATCGACATTTATCCGCCGGAATGTAACAGGTGGAAAAATACGCACTTTTACGCGATTGTTGCCGAAAAATAACCGAGCCATGAAAGAAGATTTATCAGCATACAATCCAGAAGGAAGCGTTCTTCGAAAAGCGCAACTAAGAATGTTAGAGATACTGAAAACAGTAGATGTCATTTGTCGTAAACACAATATTACTTATTGGTTGGATGGCGGAACTTGTTTGGGAGCTGTACGTCATCAAGGTTTTATTCCTTGGGACGACGATTTGGATATAGCCGTAATGAGAAAAGATTACAAGCGATTATGCAACATCTTGAAAAAAGAATTACCCGAAAATTTGATTTTTCAGGACGAAACAACCGATAAGTTGTATCCTTTAAAATTTGCCAAAGTAAGAGATAAGAACTCTCGCATGTACGATCCATTGCTTAGTAAAAATTTAAAAGAGCAAGGTATATATATTGATATATTTCCAATAGAAAAAGGTTATGAAAAAATTAAAACATTCATTGATTTTTTTTACGGACGTGCGTTTAGGCGACTTCATCATCACTCAGGCGGTAAAAAAGAATATTTTATTGCTTTAATAATGTGGCCATTCGCTTGTTTTTTAGTTTATTTCTTTCGCTCCTTAATTTTTTTGAGTTCTTCGGATTGTTTAATTTATGGTTATGGTGTATCAACTTTAAAAAAATATCAACTCTATAAGAAGGACTTTATTCCAACAAAATCAATTCTTTTTGAAAATCATGAATTTAGTGCACCCGCTAATCCCGATGGTTATTTGAAACAATTATACGGTAACTATATGCAGATACCACCAAAAGAAAAACGAAGAACTCATGCAGATAAAATTGAATTCTTTTGATTAAAACTATAAAATTATGACATTACACACATACTACACAACTATATTTATACCTAATATTTATTGGTTTGCAATTAATCTTAAACAAGTGGGTCTGTATAATGCCTTAAAATTTATTTTCATAAAACGCTTTGGAGGTAAAATTACTCCACGAGGCTACAAATTCCCAATTTTCATAAGAGATAATTCTTCTGACAGCAAAGTGTTTGAGCAAGTTATTTCCGGCAATTGCTATAATCTTGAGAAGATAATGCGAAAAAAAATAGAACTGCCGGCTGTGGTTGTAGATTGTGGTGCAAATGTTGGTTTGTCATCTGTTTTCTTTGCTAATAAATATCCCAATGCGCAGATTATTGCCGTTGAACCTGAAGAAAATAATTATCGGCATTGCTTGAAAAACACAAGAGACTATCCACAGATTAGCTGCTTGCAAAAAGGAATCTGGGATAAATCCTGTTTCTTGAAAATTAAAAATTCAAAAGCTAATTCTTGGGGATTTCAAGTTTTGGAAAGTGTAGCGGAAACAAATATCAGTGCGATGTCTATTACAGACCTCGCTAATCAATATAATTTAAAGCAAATAGACATATTGAAAATTGACATTGAAGGCTCTGAAAAACAAATTTTTGAGTATGGAGCAGATGATTGGTTGCCCATGGTCAAAATTCTCATAGTTGAACTTCACGACCGCTCTGTAGCCGGTTGTTCGGAGGCATTGTTCAAAGCCTTACGACCATATAAATTTGAGGTTTTTATGAAAGGCGATAATTTAATAGTTTCATTTATAAAGTAACTAATTATGCAGTTCCCACTCATATCCGTTTTAATGCCCGCCTATAATGCCGAAAAATATATTAGTGAGGCTATAGAAAGTGTTTTAAATCAAACATTTACTAATTGGGAATTGATTGTTGTAAACGACGGCTCTACGGATAGGACAGAAGAAATTATCCTTTCTTTTGATGACGAGCGTATTTGCTATGTGAAAAATGAAACAAATCTAAAACTCATTGCTACCCTCAACAAAGGAATTAACATAGCCTCCGGAAAATATGTTGCCCGTATGGATGCCGATGACATTTGCCTGCCCGATAGATTTAAAAAACAAGTGGCTTTTCTCGAAAAGCATTCCGATTATGTTTTGTGCGGTGCATGGACGCATCTTATTGATGAAAATGGGAAGAAAACAGGAAGAATTAAATGTATTGACAGCGATAATTTGCTGAAAATAAATCTTTTTTTTACAGTTCCATTCATTCACCCTTCGGTGATGGTACGTACTGATATTTTAAAAAAATACAAGTACAACAAACAAGCATTGCACGTAGAGGATTTCGACTTATGGTTGCGCTTGGCAAATACCGGATTAAAAATGGCAAATATTCCGGAATATTTACTCAAATATCGCTGGCACGATACAAATATATCTGTCGTAAATGAAAATTATCAAACAGAAAAGAAAATTTCCGTGTTAATTCCTTATATTCAAGATTTTATAGGAAGAAACTGCACTGAAAAAGAACTTGAACTTCACGAATTTTCTTTCCGATTATATCATTTGGGACAAAAGAAAAAGGTATCTGAAATAAACCTTAATGACGAAAAAGAATGGTTTGTAACCCTGTCAAAAAGGAACAAAGAAGTGAAAAAATACCGGCAAACTGATTTTGATGCCTTCCTTTGGAGTAGATGGATAGTTTGCTGTTTGATTACAAAAAATATAACTTCTGTTTTTAATATCAATTTAGCGTGGTATCGCCCAAACGTAATTTATAAAACACTAAAACTGTTTTTATACAAATGAATAATATAAAAATTTCCGTTATTATCTGCAGCTACAACCGCGAAAAATACATCTACAACGTGCTGAAAAGCGTTGCAGAAAATGATTATACTGTTGAAAATTACGAAGTTGTACTCATAAACAACAACAGTACCGACAATACGGAAACCGAATGTTTGCGCTTTCAAAATGATTTTCCACGCATGAAGTTCGAGTATTTTATCGAAAGAAATCAGGGGCTTTCTTTTGCGAGAAATAGAGGAATAAAAGAGGCAAAGGGCGATATTTTGATTTATGTGGATGATGATGCCACCGTGAATAGCGAATATTTGAAAACTTATGCCAATTTTTTCGACCAAAACCCTAAAATTTCGGCTGCCGGCGGACCCATTATTCCGGTTTACGAAAGCGAAGAACCTGCTTGGTTCTCGCATTACACCAAAACCGTACTGACGGGCTACAAATATCATGGCGACAAAGAAAAAGAATTTACAGCAGGACAATATCCGGGTGGAGGAAATGCGGCATATCGGAAAAAAGTCTTTGAGGAAGTGGGATTTTACAATGTTGAACTTGGCAGAAAAGGAAAGTCGCTTGTAGGTTCGGAAGAAAAAGATATTTTCGATAAAATGGTTTCTGCCGGAATGAAATTTTACTATTTGCCCAATGCCATTCTTTATCACATTATTCCGCCCGCAAAACTGACTGTTGACTACCTTAAACGTCTGTCCTGTTCTATTGGAGAAGGAGAACGCATGCGTACGCTTGGCATATCACGAGCAAAATACTTAAAACGACTTTTTAAAGAAAGCGTTAATTGGGCGGCTACCATTGTCTTTTATATCCTGTTTCTCTTATCTTTTGCTCCGCAGAAAGGATGGTACTTAATTCTTTTTCGCTATTATGTTAGCAAAGGTTTGCTTGCCGGTTAAACTATTTTATTTATCAAATCCTCTCGCCGTATTTTTAGCAAAGGGTATATTCATTCTACATTAAATTATATTCTTAATTCCAACTTTCCACAGAAAAAAATTATAGCAAACATTCATACACAATTTATTACGTATGTTTCCGGTTCAAAACAAAATTGAAGTTATATTTTATAACTGTATAAAAAATTCAGAAGAGTTAAAAAACAGCGTTTTTTCATATTTCAATATGAATATCTAAATGTGATAACAAGCCCAGAACTTCCGGATATGTAAATTTTGCAAATTTTACATTATTTATTTCCGGATTGATAGCATATTTTGAAGCGGTTCTAAAATCACATTTTGATAAATTTGTGTGAAAAAATGTAGAATTAATAAAATTACATTTATCAAAAATTGAAAGTGATAAATCTGCATTACTGAAATCACAATCTTCAAATTCTGTATTTTTATATTTCGATTTTATTAACTTCATTTCATAAAATGAACATAAATTTAATTTGCAATCAAGAAAATCAATAGAAAAACCTATATTATTACAATTTTCAAAATGTAAACCAACAATTTTTGATGAAATAAAGCGAACAGAACGGAAAGCAGAATTATTCAATATTAAATTACTCAAATTTGAATCAATAAATTCACAATCGTCAAAAACAAAATCTAAAAAATTCAAGTCTGAAAAGAAACAATTTTTGAAAGTACAATTTTCGTAAATTCCTTTTTTGATTTGAGTTTTTTTCTCAAAAACGGTGTCAAAAAACGAATAAATGTCGTCATTTTTCATACATATCTTGATAGTATTTTTGATAATTTCCGGAAACAACATTATTCAGCCATTCCAAATTATTCAGATACCAATCAATTGTTAATTTGATTCCTTCTTCAAAAGACAGTGAAGGTGTCCAACCTAAATTATTTTGCAATTTTGAACTATCAATAGCATAACGAAGGTCATGTCCTGCACGGTCTTTTACAAAATTAATAAGATTTTCGGAAGTTCCTGATTCTCTATTTAATCTTGTATCCATAATTCTACAAACAGTTTTGACAATATCAATATTTTTCCATTCGTTGTTTCCGCCTATATTGTAAGTTTCGCCAATAATACCTTTATGAAAAATCAAATCAATTGCATTTGCATGGTCAATTACAAAAAGCCAATCTCTAACATTACAACCGGTTCCGTAAACAGGAATTGGCTTCATGTTTTTTATATTATTAATAATCAATGGAATAAGTTTTTCAGGAAATTGATTTGGTCCATAATTATTTGAACAATTAGAAATCAAAATCGGCAAACCGTAAGTATGAAAATATGCCCGCACCAACATATCAGAACTTGCTTTTGAGGCAGAATAAGGAGAGCGAGGTGAGTAAGGAGTTGTTTCTGTAAAAAAACCTTCATCATTTAGCGAACCATAAACCTCATCAGTTGAAATATGATAAAATATTTTATTTAGAAAATCATTATTCCAAGTTTTTTTTGCGGCATTTAACAGGTTTGTTGTTCCAACAATATTTGTTAAAATAAATTCTGAAGGGTTAGTAATACTTCTGTCCACATGACTTTCGGCAGCCAAATGAATTATTCCGGCAGGTTTATATTTAGCAAATAAATCGAAAATTGCTTTTTCATCAGTAATATCCACTTTTTCAAAAATATAATTTTCTTTATTTTCAATATCTTTTAGATTTTCGAGATTACCGGCATAAGTAAGTTTGTCGATATTAACTATCTGATAATCAGAATATTTATTGACAAATAAACGGACAACGTGCGAACCGATAAATCCGGCTCCACCTGTAATAAAAATTATTTTTTGCATATTTTATTTTAAAGGTAATTTATAAATTAATCCTAATCTGATACCTGCATAAAGGGGGTTATTTTTGAAAAAACGATTTTCATCAGATTTTGGCAAATAATTTTCTTTTCCATAGTTAAGTCCATTCAAACCTTGCATGTCAGTAAGCACATAACTTGCTCTGAAACCAAGATTAATAATAAAATTTTTAGGTAATTCTATATTTCCGCCCACACCAATAGCAACACCGAATCCGAATTTTTTCCAAAGATCTACATCATTCCCATTTATATCTTTACCTGTTGTAATATCTTTATTATCAACAGTAACGCAATAAAAAGGAAAATCCTTATAATACACTGATATATATTCCGGAGAATTTTCAGTCCATTCGTTAGTATATGTTACTTTTGTACGGAAATGCAAAACCGGTCCTATTTCAAAATAAACTTTATCACCAAATGAAAACATAATAGGCATATCGAATGATTTATAAGAAATTTTAGAATCATATTTATTGTACTTTAATTCTGCAAGCGAATCAGCATTGTGTGCTAATATAGAATAATAAGTTGGAATACTTCCTGTATATTTTTGATTAATTTTATTAAAATTAAATTCTAAAGCTACACCAATTTTATCATTAAATTTATACTGAACAGTTGGACCAAAATAGCGCCCAAAAGATGTTCCTACAACATCTTGAGGCTTTCCGTCAGCAAAAACTTGCTTATTCATCAACCATGAAGATGTTCCTGTAAATTGAAATCCGAATCTTAACTCTTGTGCAGTAGAAATTATTGACCCTGCAATAAATAATAATATTAATGTATACTTTTTCATTTTTATAAATTTTTCTACAAATTTAACATTTTATTTCAATAAAACTAATATTTTTTTAACGATTATTCTAATTTAAAAATATTTTAATTTTCTGAATTATTTTGTCTTCGCAACACGATAAAAATAAAATTATAAACTCCAATAAGTTAAATTATTGATTTTATGTTGATAAATTCCTTTAATATCAATAATAATTCCATCATTATTCAATAATTTTTGAAAATAATTTTCGTCAAAATTCAAAAAATTATCATGGTTAACTGCTATAATAACAGCATCATATTTTTTGTCAGAATAATCGTTAATCAATTGAATATCATATTCTTTTTTCACTTCTTCCGAACTTGCACACATATCAAAAACATCAAAATTTATTTTATAACTTTTCAATTCATTAATAATATCAATAACTTTAGAATTTCTAATATCAGCAACATTTTCTTTAAAAGTAATTCCTAAAACTAAAATCTTAGATTTAAGAATATCTTTATCATTATTAATTAATAATTTCAAAGTATTTTGAGCCACATAGGCACCCATAGAGTCATTCAAACTCCTACCCGATTCTATCATTTTTGCGTGATAACCAATTTGTTTCGCTTTATATGAAAGATAATATGGGTCAACACCAATACAATGCCCACCAACAAGTCCGGGTTTAAAATTAAGGAAATTCCATTTTGTATTCGCAGCTTCAAGAACATCATAAGTATTGATATTCATCATATTAAAAATCATTGAAAATTCGTTCATCAAAGCAATATTTACATCACGTTGTGTATTTTCAATAATTTTAGCAGCTTCTGCAACTTTTATAGAATTTGCCCTGTAAACACCTGCTTTCACAATAATTTCATAAATTTTTGCAATATTTTCAGCAGCCTCCGAATCGCAACCGGAAGTTATTTTCGTAATAGTCGCCAAAGAATGTTTTTTGTCGCCAGGATTTATTCTTTCAGGCGAAAAACCAACTTTAAAATCTTTAATATAATTCAAACCTGAATTTTTTTCAAGAATTGGCACGCATTCTTCCTCCGTACAACCAGGATAAACTGTTGATTCATAGACAATATAATCGCCTTTTTTAAGAATTTTACCCACAAATTCGGTAGCACTAAATAATGGCTTTAAATCCGGTAAATTATGTTTGTCAATTGGAGTTGGGACTGCAATAATATGAAAATCTGCTTTTTTTAAATCTTCAAAATTATGAGTAAACTCAATATTCGTATTTTCAAAATCAGACGCAGTCAATTCTTTACTTGGGTCGATATGATTTTTTATTAAATTTATTTTTTCCTTATTAATATCAAAACCAATAACATGAACTTTTTTTGAAAACTCTAACGCTATTGGCAAACCAACATAACCTAACCCAATAACTGAAATTGATTTTTTATTATTTAAAATTTCTTCAAACATCTGCGTTACAAAATATTTTACAAAGTTAGTACTTATTATTCGGAATTACAGCAAAAAAGTAATAAATGATTTTTGATTTTAGATTATTACGCTTCGCTACATGAGGACTTTGCCGTTCATTCAATTGAAAATTGAGAGTATTGAGATATGAAACCATTTTGCCCTTTCTACATTTTCAATTTTCAATTCTCAATTTTCAATTTTCAATTCGTCCCGTTCCCAATTAGTACGTTTTCAGTATTCTATTTATGTTTAACTAAAAATCCACTTCCAATTATAATCGGAATAAAAATATTAATAATATATATGAGCAATGAAGCACAAACTATTACAGTTGTTTGAGTTGTAAATAATTCAAAAAATATAATTGAAAACGAACTGCGTAATCCAATTTCTAAAAAAGGCAAATTAGGAATGATATTTACGCATAAATACATCGAACTACTTGCTATCAATGAATGAAAAATTCCGATTTCTATCCCAAAATATTTTAATGCCAAATAAAATTGAAAATTAAATATTAAATATCTAATAAAACTAAATAATAACATTTTAATTTTTTCACTAAATTTTATCTGTATTTTTGCAACATTTTTTATAATTTCTTTTTTTAAATTAACTATTTTTAATAATTTATTAAATAATTTATCTATAAATAGGAACAAACTCACCAAAAATATTGTTATTATTAAAGCAATAATGCAAATTAAATTATATTTTTCCTGAAAATCAATATCTAAAAAATGTAAATAAGGAATTAGCAATGCAAAACCAATAATACCACAGCAAACAGTAATTAACAATTGACTTAAATCCGCAACAAAAGTATAAGGAATTGCCGAAACTTGATTTTCTTTTTTCAAAAAAATAATTTTACCACCAAATTCTCCGATTCTATTTGGAGTAATAGTTCCAACCGTAACCCCTGTCCAAACTGCTTTTAATGATTTCCATACATTTATTTTTTCAAGCGAATTTATCGAAATTTTCCATTTGACAGCTTCAAAAAACCAATTTATAAACATGAAAATTAATAATAAAAACAAAATAAAAAATCTATTAAAATCAAAATAAAAGACATTTTGCTTAAAATCAATTAAATCACATGAATTTACTATTTTATAAATTGCAAAATAAAATGAAAAAATTATTATTAAAATTTTAATAACAAGAATAAGCCATTTCTTCAACCTTTTATTAATTTTCATAAATAATTTTTGTAACTAACACATAAAAAGTATATTTTTGTATAAATTTATTCAATATGAAAAAAACTACAATTATTATCATATTATTGTTTTTTACAATAAGTAATAGTTTTTGTCAAAAACAAAGTGGCGAAAAAAAACAATATAAAATATGTACGATAGCATTTTATAACTGTGAAAATTTATTCGACACAATAGCGCAACCAAATGATAGTGAATTTACTCCCGAAGGAATTAATAAATGGAATACTCCGAAATATTATGAAAAAATGAGACATTTGGCACAAGTAATTTCTCAAATTGGAGTTGAAGAGACCGGAATGCCTCCGGCAGTTATCGGATTAAGTGAAATTGAAAATATTTCAGTTTTGGAAGATTTGGTAAAAACAGAACCTTTAAAAAAATTTAATTATCAGATTGTACATAGAGATGGTTCTGATTATCGTGGTGTTGATTGTGCTTTGCTTTATCGTCCGGAAATTTTCAAAGTAAATACAGTTTCAATGTATGTGCTAAAAACTAACATTCCAAATTTTATTACAAGAGACCAAATTACAATTAGCGGAGATTTTGACGGCGAAGAAATGACTTTTATAGTTAATCATTGGCCTTCAAGAAGAGGTGGTGAAAAAGCAAGTGCTCCAAAACGTAATGCCGCAGCCGATTTATCTCGCCATATTGTTGATTCCGTTTTAAAAAATAATAAAAACGCAAAAATAATTGTAATGGGCGATTTAAACGATGACCCAACAGACCAAAGCGTGAAAAAACATCTCATCACAACCGATAAAAAAGAAAAAGCATTTAACGGAATTATGTTTAATCCGATGGAAGTGCTTTTTAAAAAAGGAATTGGTTCACTCGCTTACAACGACAAATGGAATCTTTTCGACCAAATTATAATTTCTCCGGGATTTGTTTTAAAAGAAGGAAACGACTACAAATTTTATCAAGCTCATATTTTCAATAAATCATTTTTACTACAACAAGATGGTCGTTTTAAAGGCTATCCTTTCAGAACTTATGTTGGCGGAACTTATGTTGGCGGATATAGCGATCATTTGCCTTCGTTTATTACAATTATTAAAGAGATAAAATAGAACAAAGACGAACGAATGAGGGAGCGGGAGAATTGGAAATGGAATAGCAAAAGATGAAAGACAGTATATAAATTCTGAAAATTGTGTTAATTTTGTAAAAAGAAATTGTAAATCTAAAATCATAAATAAATTTTGCATGAGAAAGAAATCATTAATTATATTTTTTATATTACTAAATGTTTTTGTTTTTTCACAAGGACTTTCAGAAAAAGTTATTGATAAAAAAATATACGGTTCTCCAACTCAATGGTCGTGTATTGATAAGCATTTCGGATATATTTTCATAAATTACGGAATGGCTATTCCGATTACAAAAAGTATTGAAAATTCGCCTGCTTCAGGAAAATTCAATGTTGGATACACATATAGATTTAAAATTGCAAAACCTTTTGATTTGGGAGCAGAACTTAATTATGCTTTAAGATTTTCAAATATTAAAAAAAGTGAATTTTCAAATTTTGAAAGTGATAATTTTTATAGTTCACAGAAAATCAAAACATACCATCATGGAATAAAAGGCACACTATTTGCCAGATTAAATTTAAATGGAGCAACTCATCGACAATTAGGACTATTTTTGGATTTAGGCGGTTTCTATGATTTTTCTTTCACTAACAATCTTATTTATTATTCAAAAACAAAATATTTTTATCAAAAAACCAAACTCAAAAAACCTGAATATTTCAATAAACAAGATTATGGAGTTTTTATCCGTTTTGGATATAATTATATTTCTGTTTTCTGCGAATATTCTTTCGGAAAATGGATAACAAACTTTTCATCTGAAAACTTAAATTTTTCTCGTCCCGCTTTAAATATTGGCATTCAATTAAATTTATACGTAAAATGATTTTTCAAACAAAAAATATCTTAAAAATATTCGCTTTAATATTATTCTGTCAAATTTCAATTAATATTTTCGCACAAGAACCTTCGTTTAAAATTGCTTTATTAAAATATAATGGCGGTGGCGATTGGTATGCAAATCCGACTTCATTACCAAATCTGATAAAATATTGCAATACTAATATAAATACGAATATAGACCCAATCCCTGCAACGGTTGAAGTTGGGAATATAGAAATTTTCAATTATCCGTTTATTCATGCAACCGGACATGGAAATATCATTTTTTCAGAATATGAGGTTCAAAATTTAAGAACGTATTTAATTGCCGGCGGATTTCTTCATGTTGATGATAACTATGGTATTGACCAATATATTAGAAGAGAAATGAAAAAAGTTTTTCCTGAATTGGAGTTTATAGAATTACCTTTTTCACATCCT
>JAITXI010000238.1 GCA_031284905.1 Bacteroidales bacterium | reverse complement strand
CAATCATAATAGTGGTAAAGCATTGACAAAAAAAGCGATTTCCCAAATTTTCGCGGTCGTATTAGAAAATGATATTTAGATGTTTCTTGTTCAAGCTGTTCGATAAAACGTGTTTTATCTACAAAAGCATAGTTTTCTAATATCAAAGATTCAAAATTTGATATTCCATACGGCGGTTTTTTAGGTAAAGTCATCTTTTTGTAATTTTTACAAAGTTAACACAATTTTTCGATTTTAGATTGTGGAACTGTGTTTTTTACAAGATTTTAAAGTTTTTTATATTGACATATAAATATGACTATTGAGCCTCATTCGTATTGTATAATTTAAGAGGAGTTACAGATAACGCTTTTTTCTCTTTTAGATTTCACAATGTTTTTGATTAGTTACCATAAATATTTTGCTCAATTGTCGAATAATTTTAATATGTCGAATAAATATGACCTAAAGTCGAATGGCTACAAACGGCGAAAAACCTCAACGAAGTTAATACGCCGGAACGGTACGCTTTCCCAATTCTCAATTGTTACGCTTCGCTCCACGAGGGCTGCGCCGTTGTTACGCTTAGCTCCACGAGGGCTGCGCCGTTCTCAATTAATTAAATAAATCGAATTTTTATTCTGCTACGCAACGCACCGAAAAGCCGAAGTTGCGATTGCTGACGTTGATATTTGAAGAAGAACTGTTGAAGTTGAGGTAATAAGCGCTACTAACGCCATAAGCCGTAGCACTCCAATAGCCGCCGTAGTTGCTCTGACTGTTGAGCGAGCCGCCATTGAAGTTACGAATGCCGACTGCCGGAAAAAAGACAACAGTTTCGCCACTACCATAAATACGTCCGTTTACGCCATTTACAGTTGTCCATACGCTACCCGAATTGTTTAAACTTGTTATCTCTGCCTCCGTTGGTATCCGCCAGCCGGTAGGACATACGTTATTACTCTCTTCCCATGTGTCGCCTTCAGGCATACTGTTATCCCAAGTTGTGCCACCATTGGAATTTGTCATTGGGTTGATAGAACTCCAACCTATTGGTCTATTCCATTGGTATAGCATGCCGTAATCTTCCGGATTGGGGCAAAAGGTTCCGGGTGCATCTACATTGCGGGTTGCCCATACTACGCCATTTATCGCTACGCCACTTATCGAATTACTTACAGTCTGGTTGGTAAAATATATGCTGTCAACATCCGAAAAATTTCGCGTAAAAGTTGAATTTCCACTTTGTATTCTTACCGATTTTATCGTCTCTTGTGCATTTATTGCACTTGTTGCAATTATTACTAAAATTGCTAAAATTTGAAATCTTTTTATCATGATATTTTTGCTTATTTATTTTTATATTTTAATTTATTTGAAACGAAATATTATCCGTCTCTACAATATGGTGTTTTGCTGAATTTAACGAGGACACTTCCAAAACGATGTTCAACAATCTTAATAAAAGCCTTAGAACTTCAACTTGTTCACGAGCTTTTGCTATATGTGGCTTTTTATCTGCATAAGAATTTGCTCGATATACATTCAAAATCAATTCTGTTGTCTCATTTTTTATCTTCTCTGCTATCGTATATTTATAATCACGTTCCATATTCTGACACGCTTTAAATATATCTGTAAGCATATCGTAAGTTGTTTTATAAACCGGCAAATTATTATATATTCCCATTTTTTTTATTGTTATAATCTTTTTTTACCGCCGAATAGTCGAATACTTTTTTCTCGCCAACAATATGTCGAATAAATATGACGTAAAGTCAAATTGTTCTTCGCTTTCTTCGGTACTTTCAGTCACTCCTGCTAATCAATATTGTTAAAACTTTTTTCATTTCCAACTGTTACGCTTCGCTCCACGAGGGCTTGCTTTCAGCGTGGCTTCGCCCATTTTCAATTTTCAATTTTCAATTTTCAATTAATTAAGATTTTTATTCTGCTACGCAACGCACCGAAAAGCCGTAGTTGCGACTGCCGTTGGTGATATAAGAAGAAGAACTGTTGAAGTAGAGGGTATAAGCGCCACTAACGCCAATAGCCGTAGCACTCCAATAGTAGCGGTAGCTGCTCTGATAGTTGAGCGAGCCGTCATTGTCGTAACGATCGGCGACTGCCGGAAAAAAGACAACAGTTTCGCCACTGCCATAAATACGTCCGTTTACGCCATTTACAGTTGTCCATACGCTTCCCGAATTGTTTAAACTTGTTATCTCTGCCTCCGTAGGTATCCGCCAGCCGGTAGGACATACATTATTACTCTCTTCCCATGTGTCACCGGTAGGCATACTGCTATCCCAAATTGTGCCACCATTGGAATTTGTCATTGGGTCGCTAGAACTCCAACCTATTGGTCTATTCCATTGGTATAGCATACCGTAATCTTCCGGATTGGTGCAAAAGGTTCCGGGTGCATCTACATTGCGGGTTGCCCATACTACGCCATTTATCGCTACACCACTTATCGAATTACTTACAGTCTGGTTGGTAAAATATATACTGTCAACATCTGCTACACTTATTGCGTAAACAACACTGCCGTTATCCATTACTTTTATTGTAGTAATATTTATTTGGGCAAATGATGCTGTAAATGTTATTTGCATTATTAATGCTAAAAATATTATTTTTTTATTTTTCATACTTTTTATTTTTTTATGAATTTTTTACTTACGTTTCCTTTTTCTGTTTTAATTTGTAATAGATACATTCCCGGTTTTAAAGAATTTGCATCTATTTGTTTCCTTTTTGTAACTTTTGTTAATTCTCTACCGTTTATGTCGATAACTGTTAATGCCAAAATTTCATGTTCGGTTTCTACAATAATTTCATTATTTACATTCACATAAACAATAAGGTCTAATGCTGTTTTTTCGCTTTCAATACCTGTCGTAGTTATAAAAACTATCTTAGAAATGTTGTTACAATCATAATCGCTTTCATTCCCATTATTGGTTTTTACTGTCATCTCATAAGTAGATTCCGATAATGTTATTCGCTGAATATCGCTCAGCGGAATAGTTACATCTCCACTGTTGAGACTGATTTTCATGTTTTGTGCACTACCAATTGCTGCAAATCCCGTAAAAAACAGGGATAATAAGAGAATCTTGTGTCTTTTCATTTTTACTTTTTTTTAGTTTATATTAATTACTTTTTATTTTATATTGTTTTTAACAACCAAATTTAATACGCATTTTGCACGTAAGCAACCCAAAACACTCCCTCTTTAAATAAATTGTTTTCGTTAGAAATTTCGGCATATTTTATTTTATCGCTGATTATCGTATAAAAATAATTTAAACTGTTCTTTTTTCGGACAATTAATAGAAAAATTTACTTTATTTTGAAAAATAAAGTTTTTGTAACGCTTTGTAAATATGAAAAAAAAGTTAAATTTACACGCGAGGATAAGAGAGAGAGAGAGAGAGAGAGAGAGAGAGAGAGAGAGAGAGAGAGAGAGAGAAAAAGCAAATATTTATATTTTACAAATAAAATTTATTGGAAAAGTAAATATTTTTGAAAATGTTTGTCATTATAAATTTTTTTCGAAATTTGAGTGCAAATTTATAATAAATGATAGTATAAAACAAATATTTTTTTGCATTTTATTATATTTTTTATGAAAATAATTTATTTATCATTGTTATTCAGCAAGTTATATATTTTGATTTTTTTACGTACAATTAGAAAACTTTTTTACATTCGACCCACTTCGGGGTCGTAGTTTGGAGAGGAGGTTTCACTTTTACAAATATCTATCTCTTTCGTAATTACCGTTCTGCCAAGTGAGTAGTGATATATGAGACCTTTTAGTCCTCATTCTCCGTTTATCGTTCGCATTTTTGCATATTTACCAAATTTTTATTACTAAAATTGTTCCAAACTATTTTCACAAAGATTTTCTCCACTCAAAATATCCCACAAAAGCTAAAATTGTTAAAATCATAAATAATATTGCTGTTGGATATAAGCCTTTATAAATATATAAAATTGTAGAAACAAAATCAACTATTATCCAAAAGATCCAATTTTCGACAAATTTTCTTGCTAATAAAAATGTTGCTACGATACTTAATGCTGTTGTAAAAGAATCTCCAATTGGAATATCTGAATTTGTGAATATTCTCAAAATTAAATAAATCAATATCCAAAATAAAACAGACATTCCTATAGCAAAAAACACTTTTTTTGAACTTAATTTTTTAGCATTAATCTTATTTTCTTTGTTCTTATATCTTGACTCTTGACTTTTTATTTCATTCGTCTCTTCGTCCTTTCCCTTTTCTCCGTACGTCCGTTTATCTTGACTCTTATCCATATCAGCGAATCGATTTTTGTTCTTGGTTCTAACCCAATAAATCCAGCCATAAATACTTACTCCTAAATAATAAAACTGAAAACTCATATCTGCATAAAATTTTGCATAATAAAACACATAAATATACAAAATTACCATTATTATGCTCGTAAACCAATACCAAGGATTTTGTTTTATTTGTAAAAAAATACCGATTAATCCTAAAATCGAAGCCGATAACTCTATCCAATTATTTATAAACCAATTTAATATCATAATATTTTAGTTATTTACAATTTTTGATTTTAATCTGAAATAATAAATCTAAAATTTTTCTTTTCTGTTTTCACTTCGACATGCTAAATGTCCATTCGTCATTCTTCGTCCGTTTACTGCTTCTTGTTTGTCCTTTATTTTTGTTCTATCAAAGAAGCGGTCTTGGCTTTTTATTTTTCTCCTCGAATTATTGAATTATACATTTTTTTATCTGTAATAATCTCGTACGCTTTATTAAAAACAGGATTCATGTTATTGTAAATTTGATAAAATTCGTTTTTACTAAAAATTTCATCTGCAATTAATGCTTTTAAATGATTTGTCATATAAGCTATTTGGGCTGGAGTTGCAGGCTTTAAACTGTCGATATATATTTTTGCTGTTTTTGCTGCTTCTGATAATTCTTTTTCCAAAACTTCATCTACAACAAACAATTTATCATATTCTTTAAAATTCGGATATTTATTTTTCAGATTTGCTCTGTTTTTATCTACATAATTAGATACAACGCTAAAAACCACACTTTTTCTTAATAATAGCGAGTGATATTCTGAAATTCTTGTTGTATCTAAAGGAACAAATACATCAGGCATAATTCCACCTGCGTCATACACAGTTCTTTCATATTGTAAAGTTAAAAACTTTTGATGTCCTTCTAAATGAATACTATCTCTGTGGTAAAATTCTCCATTTTTTACCCTGTTCGAGAAATCGTGGATATACTCATCATAACCGCCAGAATATGTTTTTTGAATACAACGTCCGGTTGGAGTATAATATCTGGCAATAGTAAGACGAACAGCCGAACCGTCAGGTAATGGATATTCTCGTTGAACCAATCCTTTTCCAAAAGTTCTTCTGCCAACAATTATTGCTCTATCCCAATCTTGCAAAGCTCCGGAAACAATTTCACTTGCCGAGGCAGAACTTTCATCTACCAAAACAATTAATTTGCAATCTAAAAATTTTCCATCTTCTTTCAAGTTATATTCAATTTTTTTCTGATGTACTCCTTCGGTATAAACAATCAATTTATTTTTCTTTAAAAAATTATTTGCCAAATCAACTGCTTGGTCAAGATACCCACCTCCATTTCCGGATAAATCTAAAATAATATCTTTAGCCCCTTCTTTTTTAAAATTTGAAAAAACAACGTCTAATTCATCTGCTGTAGTTCTTGCAAATTTATTTAATTTTACATAACCAATTTTGTCGTCTGTAACGTAAGAAGCATCAACACTATTTAATGGGATTTTATCTCTAACTATGTTATATTCAATCAGTTCGTT
>JAITXI010000214.1 GCA_031284905.1 Bacteroidales bacterium | reverse complement strand
ATGGAAAACGTATTTATTACTAAAAATTTTAAGAAAATTTATATTACACTTTTGGTAATAATTTACGTTGTTTTTGCTACCTGCATAGTTTTTTTCTCAAAAGAGAATATCATTTTATATTTATTTTACGCATTAACTTCTCTTTCTTTTTTTGCAATTTTGGGTGTCGGAATTTGGAAATTTTTAGTTAAACAAAACCGTCCGAAAAATTTAGTTTTAAGTATTTTTACATATTTAATTGCAGGAATATTTGTAATTGGTATGTGGATAATTTTTAATTTCATTTCGTATAATATTTTTCGTGAAATATTTCAAATAGATTTCATGAATTTTTTTATTTTTCCACAAATCGTTTTCGGAATGTTTTTTTATCTAATATTAATTATGTTTTTTTATTTGATATTATTATTTTCAAAATATCACGAAAAATTAGTTATAGAAGAAAATACTCAAAAATTATTAGTAGAATCGCGTTTGAATATGTTAAAAGCATATATAAATCCACATTTTTTATTCAATTGTTTAAATTCCGTAAATGCTTTAATTACAATAGACCCTGAAATAGCAAGAGAAATGTTAGTAAATATGGCTGATTATTTTAGATATAGTTTGAAAAATAAAGATAAACAATTTGTTCTTTTTAGCGAAGAATATGAAAACGCTCTCTTATATCTTGAAATTGAAAAAATTAGATTTTATAATAGAATAAATGTCGATTTTCAAATTGATGAAAAAGCAAATAATATTTATGTGCCCGTAATGATTTTACAACCTCTTTTTGAAAATGTGATAAAACATGCGGTTTCTAAAACCACCGATGTTGTTAATGTGCAATTGATTATTTCTGTAAAATCATATTTAGAAATAATTATGAGAAATAATTATGACAATTCATACGTTTCAAAAGATAGTATTGGAATCGGATTATCATCTATTGTAGAGCGTTTGAATTTGCTTTATTATAAAAACGACTTAGTTGAAATAATAAAATCTGCCGAAGAATTTAAAATAATTTTAAAAATTCCTATAAATACAGAAAAAATATGAAATCAATAATAATAGATGACGAAATTTTTGCTATTCAAATAATTAAAGAATTTTTAGACGATTTTCCTGAAATTATAGTTATTGGAGAATTTCACGATGGTTTTGAAGGATTGAAAGCAATAAATGAGTTAAAACCGGATCTCGTATTTTTAGATATTTCAATGTCAAAACTTACCGGTTTGGAAATGATTGAATTATTGGATGAAATGCCTCAAATTATCTTTACAACTGCTTATGACGAATATGCTGTTAATGCCTTTGAAAAAGATGCTACTGATTATTTATTAAAACCATTTTCAAAAAAACGATTCGCTCAAGCTATTGAAAAGGCAAATAAACGACATGCTGAAAATACTAATACAGATTATTCCGATATACTCGAAAATTTACAAAACAAATCTGATTCCATTGATAGAATAGTAGTTAAAGAGTGTGGGAAAATTTTCATTATTCCTGTAGAAGACGTTTATTATATTTCAGCAGCAGAAGATTATACCGTAATTGCAACAAAAGATAAAGAATTTGTGAAACATGCAACAATGAAATTCTTTGAAGAAAAACTTCCGTCTAAAAATTTTGTGAGAATACATCGCTCATCAATTATTAATATCAATTATATTAAAGAAATTCAACCATTTACAAAAGATACACTTTCTGTTATAATGAATAATGGAAAAGTTCTAAAAGCAAGCCGACAAGGAAATTCGGAATTAAAAGATATGCTGAAATGATTTTTAGCAGTGGGTATGCGATAATAAATATGTGATTTGCGACATTATTTAAGAACATTTACACATTCGCTTGTAAGTTGTTTTTAATTTACACATTTTACAAATGTAACTATTTTTGGATTGATAATGTTTTTTTCTATTTAGACTTCACAATATTTTTGCTTCTCCCCATAAAATACGTCTGTCCCAAAAAATCAAGATTTTTTGGGACAAAATATAGATAAAAAAGTGAAAAAAATCTCGAAAACCATTGCAAATTCAAAGTATAAAAAAAATTATAAAAAGCGTGATTTTTAATAAAAATTTGTATAAATTTGAAAAATATTTAATTTTTGTAACTTTGTTAAACTTTTAAATTTATTAGTCCATGAAAAAAACAAAATTTATTTTTACAAATTTGTTATTAAATCTGATAATAATAACAACTGCAAATTTAACTGTAAACGCACAAAGTTTAAATTATGTGCCGAAAATCACAAGTTCATCAGGCACTCCAACTTTTGGAAATAGTGTGATATATCAAAATAGTAGTAATTATATTGGTATAGGGACAACAAGCCCGACTGCAAAGTTGCATGTAGTTGGGAACAGTTTATTTGATGGAAACGCAACAATTGGAAATACAGGTACATTCACTTCCAATTTAAGGGTAAACGGCTATTCTTATCTAAAAAGGTACGCTGATACTGATTGGAATTACGAGCAAGCGTTAATAATAGAAGTAAATCAAAATTATATGGAACCTATTTGTGTTTATAAAAAAGAAACTACGGGAGCTTTAACAGAAACATTTAGATTGTATGGAAACGGAGGAGGTTTTTTTAAAGGCTCTGTTGGCATCGGAATAGCTTCTACAACGTTTGGCGGGACAACATATAAATTAGCAGTTAAAGGAACAATAATTTCGGATGAAATAACTGTTGTAAACACAACAAGTTGGCCAGATTATGTTTTTGAAGAAAACTATAAAAAAATGTCCTTGTCTGACGTGGAAAATTTTATAAAAGCAAATAAACATTTGCCAGAAGTGCCAAGCGCATGCGAAGTTGAAGAAGACGGAGCAAAACTTGGAGAAATGGTAAAGATTTTGCTAAAAAAAGTTGAAGAGCAAACGCTTTATATAATTGAAATGGAAAAAAGAATTACAGAACTTGAAACTAATAAGGAAGAATAGTTATGAAAAAGCTAAATTCTAATGTTATGAACGTCTTTAGACCTCGAGTAAGCAAAACTCAAATTATTTTATTATTATTTTTGTGTTTTACAATTTGTTTTATTTGTTGTGAAAAACCCGAACCGGAAGATAACAACAATAACAACACAAATTCCGAAAACGAATATATGGCTTCGGAAAATATTATTGGCACTTGGAAATTAATGGAAATCAGAAATGTTTATACAAAGCCAAGTACTAATGAGCATACCGAAATAATTGAGGATTATTCATCTGAAAATATAATCTATAATTTTACAAACGATAGTGTATTAATAATAATTGGAAATATTCCTGATGATGATTTTATAGAAGGTGAACATTTGTATGCTTGCCAACAAGTATATATTTCTTATAATTCCACTCTAACTTATAATTTAACAATTGATAATAATACTGATTTATTTTGTGTAACAAGTTTTCCTAACCTTCAAAATATTAGCATGACTATTACTCAAACTAAATTTACAGACGGACAAGTTTTGGCATACAATAAAATATTTCGTAAGAACAACAAAAAATAAAAAAGAAGGTTAATTTATGAAAAAAATAATTATTAAAATATTATTTAGTGGTTTAGTGATTTTTACAGCTTGTACCCGCAACGACTTCGATAACCCTGTATTGACATATTACGAAGTAGAAGGTGAAGGATATGTATATTATAAAGATACAAAAAAACCTGTTCCTTTTGCTGGAGTTTATGTTTATAATACATATTATCAACTCCTTACTTCTAATAATGGAACAGATTCAGAAGATATATATTATTTTGCAGACTCTACCGGATATTATAGAATAAAATTTTTAAAAAAAATAAATAACAAAAAAATAAAAAGCTACACCATTATGGCAGGTTCAGTCATTAATTTTTCAAGTGATTTTATAAAAAAACAAAAAAAACAATTAAGTTAGATACATTATGGAGACGAAATTATTAAATTATATATTATTAAGTTTATTGTTAATAACGACAAATAGCATTTTCTCAAACAAACAGCTATCAGTTAAAAATGGATAGTATTTTTGAAACAGACAACAAAAAATAAAAAAGAAGGTTAATTTATGAAAAAAATAATTATTAAAATATTATTTAGTGGTTTAGTGATTTTTACAGCTTGTACCCGCTATGACTCAGATAACCCGATATTGACATATTACGAAGTAGAAGGTGAAGGATATGTATATGATAAAATTACAAAAAAAACTGTTCCTTTTGCAAGCGTGGATGTTGATAATTGGTATTATTTACTTTATACTCAAAATAATGGAATAGGTTCAGAAGAGATATATTATTTTGCAGACTCTACCGGATATTATAGAATAAAATTTTTAAAAAAATTTAATAACAAAAAAATAAAAAGCTACACCATTGCGGCTGCGAGTGGAAAGGTTGCCAGTTGGAGAAGTTCAGTCATTAATTTTTCAAGTGATTTTATAAAAAAACAAAAAAAAACAATTAAATTAGATACATTATGGGTACAAGATTTTTAGTAACAAACTTATTTTTATTTGCAATAAATATTGCATTTTCTCAAACAAACAGCTATCAGTTAAAAATGGATAGTATTTTTGAGATTTCAAAAGAAAAAGTAACAACCGGTGTCTTAATAGACCGTTCGCCGAATATTATTGAAATGAAAAATTTTTATTTACAAGATATTGTTGATAGTGCAATAGCTTGTAAATCATTAGAATGGATAGCACTTTATTACAGGATTTATGCTTCTCATCTGAATTTAGAAAGTTTTAAATATAATTTGAATATTGCGGAAAAATATCCAAACAAGCTGAGACCAAACGACATGATTGAATTGGGACTGATTTTTTATAAATATGATAAAATAAAAGATAATGCAGTACAAAACGGACTGCTTACGGTAGATACGATTAATAACAAAATTACGGATATTTCAAGTCCGAGACAAAGTCCGTTGGAAATCAATAGCTGCCTTGCTTTCTCGTTTTTAATCCCTAACTCCGCCCAAATTTACCCCGTCTAATAAAAAAAAGCAAAAAAAAGTAGCATTATTATTTGGTAGTGTTATTTTTTTTATATAATTTTGCATAACCTAATTAGGTTATTGCAAAACGTGTAATTAATTAAATATAAATAAATTATGTATTTACCTGAATGGATTCAGCCGTTTAAAGAACGCGGAACAGA
>JAITXI010000195.1 GCA_031284905.1 Bacteroidales bacterium | reverse complement strand
TATGTAACATTACATATATATAAAAAAAATAGCAGAGTTAAAAAACTCTGCTACGAAATTTAAAAATTTATATAATTTAAAATATCTACTTGATTAGTGTTTTTCTTGGAATTCAAAATAATTACCAGTTGTAGTATTAACTTTTGAAGCCATTGACTGAATTAAGAAATAATTCTCTCCTACTTTTGAAATGAAATATTTTTTTGAATAAACTTTAGTATTGTAATCAAAATCAACAAGAACTTCAGTTACTTTGTTTCCTGATGTATAATCTGCAATTAGCGCTTCTTTTGTTGCATAATTATCATCATTAACAATAACAAATTGTGCATTATTATAAGGTACTAATTTGATTGCAGTAGGAGTATTACTTGTATATTCAAATCCATAAATATAAGCTCCATTAATTGGGAAAGCAGCAGTTACTCCTGTAGCATGAAGACCGATTTTAATACTTTCACTCCAAGCACTTAAAGAACTAGTAGAAGGCATCAAAGTAATTATTTTAGTAACAGCTTCGCCACTAACAACAACGTCTCCTTCAGCATCGAGATAACCGCCAGCTGTAACTGTATAAGTATAAGTACCGTTTGCTAAATGAAAAACTATGTTTCCATCGGCAGAAGTTTTTTCTTCTGAACCAATAGTAACTGTAGCATTATCAGGGCTTACTGAAAAAGTAACCGCATATGTTTCTGCACTTCTTAAATAGATAAATTCTGCAACAGTTTGTTGACCTTCTTTATCGTCAATAACGACTTCATAACGAACAGAACTGTTAAATTCAATGCTTGCTATATCGTCAATAATAGCAAAATCAAAATTTGTTTTTCCATTATCTCCATCAACATCTTTTGTTAATTTAGCAGTTGTTACAGCATCTAATGTACCATCATTGTATCTTCTTACAGTAGTAAGTTTAATTTTACCTTCAGCTTGAACAGTAACAGCTAAATTTACATGATATGGAAGAGCATCTCCAATAACTTGATTTGTTGTTGTACCAAAAGTGATAACCGGTTTTGCCAAATCTTTTTCCGAATCTTCGCAACTTGTAAATATTGTGGTAGTTGCGATAACTGCGATAAACGCGAATAAAATTTTAAATGTTTTCATAAAAATTTGTTTTATTAATTAATTTATATTTTTGTTTTTTTACAATTTTTGTGCCAAATTTTTTGGCATCTTTAAATTTTATGCAAAGATACTGCTTTTTTTTGTAATTATCAATTAAATTTTTCTATAATGATTAAAAAATTTTGAAAAACGAAAAAAAATGTTTATTTTCGTATAATTTTTTATAAACTAAATACATAATGAAAAAAATATTTTTATACCTATTATTAATAATCTCGACTTCAGTCTTGATTTCACAGAATAATACATTACTAGAAATTGGTGATGAAAAAATAAATACTGACGAATTTTTGTATTTTTACAACAAAAACAACAATGAACCAAACGCAATGTCATATAATTCGTTAAAAGAATATATGAATACCTTCGTAAATTTCAAACTTAAAGTTCATGACGCAGAAGAAATGAAAATGGATACGGCAAAAAGTTTCACAAATGAGCTAAACGGTTATCGGTCAAAATTAGCACAACCTTATCTAACCGATAAAAAGAGTGAAGAAGAAAGTTCCAAAGAATATTACGACCGCATGCTTTTTGATGTTGATGTAAGCCATATTTTGATAGAAGTAGCAAAAAATTCTCCGGAAGATACACTATCAGCTTACAATAAAATTTGGGATTTATACAAACAATTGCAAAAAGGAGCCGATTTTGAAACTTTGGCAATAAATAATTCGCAGGATAAATCTGTAGCTACAAATAATGGGCATTTAGGCTATTATTCCGTAGATAAATTTGTTTACGAATTTGAAACTGAAATGTATAATACTCCGGTTGGTCAATTTTCAAAACCTTTTAAAACAAGTTTTGGATACCACATATTAAAGGTAATCGACAAACGTCCTACCAAAGGGAAATACAAAGTTTCTCATTTGATGAAAGTTGTGCCGAAAGATATATCTCAAAAATCTCGCGAAGAGGCAAAAGAAAAATACCAAGCAATATATGAAGATATAAAAAATGGTAAAATCAATTTTGAAGCTGCTGTTGAAGAATATAGCGATGACAAAAAAACTGCAAAAAACAACGGAGAAATAGGCTGGATTTCAATCGGTGGAAATTATATCAAAGAATTTGAAAATGCTGTTTTCAGTTTAAATAATATCGGCGATATTACTCTCTTAGAAACAAGTTATGGTTATCATATTATAAAATTATTGGACAAAGAAGGCATTAAACCTTATGAAGAACAAAAAAACGATATTAAAGCAAAAATTCAAAATACTGCCAGAACATTAAAAAGTAAAACGATTGTCCTGAATACTTTGAAAAACGAATACAAAGTAAAAACTATCAACGAAAATATTATACCTTTCTATAGTTTAATTACAGATTCAATATTCGCCGGCTCACTAAAAATTGAAGATATTGATTCCTACACAAAACCAATCCTTACTTTTTCCGACCAAACTTTTCTACAAAAAGATTTCATTAATTATATTATGAAATTTAATCGCAAAGGAAGTCCTGCATCTCCAATAAAATCTTTTGTGGATTCTAAAATTATTGCTTTCACCGATAAAGTTTTAATTGATTATGAGGAAACTCAATTAGAAAAAAAATACCCTGAATTTAAAAATATCATGAAAGAATATCATGATGGGATTTTATTATTCCAAATTGCTGATTTAAAAGTTTGGGGAAAAGCAATTAAAGATACCGCAGGAATAGAAAAATTTTATAACGAAAATAAATATAATTATATGTGGAACTATCGTTACGATGTGAAAATTTTTGAATATAGCGATACAAAAGCTCCTAAAACATTACAAAAATTATTGAAAAAGAAAACTTCTAATGAAGAAATTTTGAAAAACTTGAATAAAAAAGATTCAACAAATGTTAAATTAGCTGAAAGTTTCCTCTGCGAAAAAGGAATAGAAAAAAATGTTGATAATTTAATAAAAGAAAATAATATACCCGAACAAGATGGATTTTCAAAAATCATTACAAATATTGAAGATAAAACCGTAACATACATCTCTGTTCAAGGACCGACACCAAAAACAATTTCAGAAACGAGAGGTAATTTAGCAGCAGATTATCAGAAAATATTAGAAGACAATTGGCTTAAAGAATTAAAAAAACAATATAACATCACAATTCACGATGATGTTTTAAAATCATTATCAAAATAAATTATTAAATAAATATAAAAAATACACTTATGAAAAAGATATTTTTTGCAATTTTAGCAATATTTTTCTTAACCAACATTTCAAATGCACAATCGTTGGTAAATTTCGGGTTGGATAAAACTATCACTTTGCCCAAAATGAACGATTATCAAAGGATACTTGGTTCGGATTCTGACGCTCTTTATACTTTGAGAATCAATGAAAAAGATGAATTATATTTAGATTTAATAAATGCAAATTCATTAGTAAAAGAGTCTGAAACTCAATTGGTTATGCCAATAATGAATGGCATAAATTCAAAATTTGTTGCAATGTATTATTTAGATAGTAAATTAGTTTTATTAACAGAAATAATGAACAATACTTCAAAGGAAAAAACATTGTACATTCAACAAGTAGATTACAGAAACGGACAAATTACGGGAGAGCCGAAAGCTATAGGAAAACTTACCGGTCCGAATACAACTGTTGGATTTAAAGTACAACTTACTCCAAATAAGCAAAACATTTTCGTATCGTATAATAGAAATTTTCAAACATATAATGATGAGCCTTTTTTCTTCAAAGTTTATGATCCGAATTTAAAAGAAATTTATAACAAAACAGTAAAACTTCCAATGACAGGTAAAGCATTTGAAATAGACCAGGTAGAAATTGGAAATAGCGGAAATGTATATATGCTGGCACGTATAAGTCCGGATGCACGAACAGCTCAAAGGATGAAAACTGTTATTTGTGATTATAAATTATTGGTTTTCAATGCAACAAACGGAAATATTACCCCTTATGACTTAAAAGGGAAAAAACTTCAACTTTTTGATGCAATTATTGGAGTAGATGAAAATGAAAATGTAGATGTTTTCGGATTTATGGTAAGAAAAGGGAAAGATACGTATGAAGCAATTTATCACCAAAAATTAGACAAAAAAACCGGCAAATTTCGTATGGGAGATGCAAAAAAATCAGATTATATTTTTACAAAAAAAGATTTACCGGAATTTAGAGCAAGTCGTTTGTCTAAAAATATGAAAGAAATTTATAATTATAAATTATTAGGAGTAACTTACCTTGAAAATGGCGGAGCAGCAGTAATTGCCGAACATCAAAACTATTGGAAGGATAGCATTAAAGACCCTCAAACCAAAAAAGTAACTTATAGCGATTATTATAAATTCAACGATATTTTAATCGCATATTGTGACCCTGCAAATAATATGGAATGGATGACCAGAATCCCAAAATCTCAATATAGTTACAACGACTTGGGAATGTATTCATCTGTTGCATTTACATCGGTTGGAGAAAAAATTATACTGTTCTACAACGACAATTCAAGTAATTTGAAATCATTACAATCAAACAATACTGACGGTTCTAAATATAAAGAATTAAGCTCTCCAAGCCGTTCGGGAATATCAGTTGTGGTATCTGTGTTTTCTGACGGGAAATTTACCGGAAGTCAGCTCTTCAACAAAAACGACAGCTACAGAATTATGCCTGAATTTGTAAAAGAATTTAATTATAGAACTTATATGCTGGCTCAAGATGGTAAAAAAGTGAAATTTGTTCAATATACAGGAAGGTAATAATTGAGAATTGAGAATTGATAATTGAAAATTGAGAATTGATAATTGAAAACGGCAAAGCCCTCGTGGAGCGAAGCGTAACAATTGAAAATTGAAAATTGAAAATTGAGGGGGCGAAAGTCATTTTTATATATGCATTGGCTTCGCCGAGCTGAAGGTTCGTGCTATTTCGGAACTGACGATCGCTAACTCCGAAGAAGATTTTTCAAACACTGACTTTTTTTTACAATTTTTGTCTAAAAGATATTTTATTATATCAACAACAACATTGTCGGTTTTGAAATAACGTAAATAAATATTAACTTTGCACAAATATTAAAACCTTTCGTGTATGATAAGTTTTGAAAATGTTGACAAATCAGGTATAAAGTATTTGCTATTAAATCGTTATGTTCAGATTGTTCATAATTTTATTTTTTATAAAAAATATTATGTTTTGCATAGAAACCGAATTCCCAAAAATGCTCCGATAGTTTTAATTTGTAATCATCAAAATGGATTATCAGATGCTTTAGGACTTATTTTTGCTCTCAATAAAGGAAGAAAGACACCGGTATTTATTGCTCGTGCTGATATTTTTAAAAAAGATATTATTGGGAAATTATTACGATTTATTAGAATTATGCCTGCATACCGTGTTGTAGATACAGGAAAAGAAAACCTTGGCGAAAATACTAAAATTTTTAATAAATCTGCTCGTATTTTATTAAATAACGGAATCGTAGGACTTTTTCCCGAAGCAGGACACGAAGATTGTCACCATCTTAGCACTTTTAAAAAAGGTTTTGCTCGTATTGCATTTCAAGCTGCGGAAATGTCAAATTTTGAAACTCCTATCCATATTCTTCCTTGCTCTAATCATTATTCCGATTATTTTGGATTTCAAAATAAGTTAATTATTACCATTGGAGAACCGTTCACTTTTGAAGAATTTTACGACATCTACAAACAGCATCCCGAAAGAGCTCAAAAACTTCTTGCAGATAAAGCCAGAACTGTCATAAAACCCATGATGCTCGATATTGAAGACAAAAATCTTTATGAAGAATATGATATTATTAGAACTATTTATGCAAAAATTTTAGTCAAAAAACAAGGTAAAAAAGTAAGCTATTATCCTAATATTTTTGAAGCCGAAAAAACTATCGTCAGTTCATTAAACAATTTAAAAAATAATGACGAAGAAAACTATACTTCTTTAATGATATCGGCTGACAGATATACCAGATTATTGGATAAAATTCATTTAAACGACATTATTCTTGCCGATAAATTTAATTTTATTATTTTTATTCTTCGCTTTTTTATCGCAATTATGATTTCTCCTTTTATGATTTATGGTTTTGTTAATAATTTTATTGCTTATTACGTAAGTCATTTGTTTACAAGAAAAATAAAAGACCAAATGTTGCATGCTTCATTTCACTTTGCAATTTGTACTTTGGTAACTTTTCCTGTATGTTATATTGCGGCTTCTGTTACCGTTTGGTGTATTACAGGAATTTGGTGGATTGCTCTTTTATATTTTATCAGTTTACCGATAAGTCTTATAATTTATCTTGAAAGCAAAGAACTTTGGCAAAAACAACTTCAACGTTTTCGCAGGTTTAAATATTGGATTGAAGGATTTTATTTGTACAGAGAAGCTTGCGAATTGAGAAAATTATTAATTGAAAAATTAGACAAAATAGTAGATTTATAACATTTGCTTTCTTTTGTTATTGACCTAATTACTTAATCTAAAACAAATTTTACAACGTTTTATAAATAATATAAAAATTTTTTTATTTTTACATTCAATTTTTATCTATTTGTAGCAATTGAATTTCGTAAATAAATATATTACAAATATTAAAATGTTTCAGTTTTTTCAAATAATGAGAACCGGAACATTATTTGTAATTGCTTTTATTATTACAAAATCTAATCCTTTTACTAATTCTGCATGTTTAAAAACGAGTGAAATTGGCGTTTACGAACAATTTTTTTTAATTGCCGGATTTGTTTCTGTATTCTGGCTCACCGGAATGTTACAATCTTTCCTCTCCATTTTTAATAATAATAACTCTTTGACAAAAAATGAACAAAAATCTGCTTTTTTCAATCTGCTTTTTTTATTTACTATCTTTGGACTATTTGCAGCAATTATTGTTTATTTTTGTCAAACTCCAATCGCTTATGTTATTGAACATAAACATATTACACAAATTCCATATCTTAAAATCCTACTACTTTATATAATTTTTTCTTGTCCGGCAAATTTGGTTGAATATTTTTATTTTCTGAAAAATAACCCCAAGAAAATTTTAATTTATGGAATAATAACATTTCTCGCTCAACTTATTTTTGTAATTTTTCCAATTTGGTTTACGCAAGATTTAGGATATGGTCTCTATGGATTAGTTTTCGTCAATTTTTCTCGTTTTATTTGGGCTATTATTTTAGCTTATAAATATTCACAAATAAAATTTTCTCGGGAGTTTGTAAAAAAATATTTAAAACTTTCTGTTCCTTTAATTCTTGGAGCTTTTATAAGTAGTAGCGCCTTTTATATCAACAGTTTCATGATACTTCATAAATTTGATTTAGTTTCTTTTGCAATTTTTCGCTACGGACGAGAATTTCCATTAATTCCTATTTTAATAACTTCTTATGCAAATGCAATTGTTCCGTCCTTTTCCAATAAAGAAAATTTTAACGCTACTTTAAATACTCTTAAAAAAGATACTTCGCGTCTAATGAATATTTTTTTCCCTATCTCTTTTATTATCTTACTTTTAAGCAAATTCTTGTTTCCCATTATTTTTAATATTAATTTTTCTGAAAGTGCTATTCTTTTCAATATTTACTTTTTTATGCTTCTCGGAAGATTTATTTTTGCGCGTTCTATCCTGCTGGGACTTCAAAAAACTAAAATTTTATTTTTTGCCTCTATAATTGAAGTTGTTGTAAATATCGTTTTATGTTTTATTTTGATTAATTATCTAAATATTATAGGTGTAGTCATTGCTATCGTAATTGCAAGTTTGATAGAAAAATTATTTTTATTGCTTTATCTTAAAAAAACTTTAAATATTGAATTGTCTAATTTCTTGAATATCAGCTTATATGCTAAATATTCTTTAATTTTAATCATTTGTTTTTGTATAAGTCTATTTTTTTTATAAAAAATTGAAAAATTTTATTTAATATTGAAGAATATTTTATCTCAATGGAAAAAGGAAAAGAAACGAAGCCGCATATTGGTATTTACGGACGTAGAAATGTTGGAAAAAGCTCATTAATTAATGCACTCACAGGACAAGAAATATCAATTGTTTCAGAACAAAAAGGTACAACAACCGACCCTGTAAAACGCAGTTATGAAATTTTAAATTTTGCTCCTGTTATTTTTATTGATACAGCAGGGATTGATGATTTTGGCGATGTCGGAAAATTACGTGTTAATAAAACTATTCAAACTATTGACAAAATAAATCTCGCCTTAATAATAATTTCAGAAAATAATTTTGGTGATTTTGAAGAACTAATTATTAAAGAATGTAAAAAATTTTCAACTCCGTTTATAATTATTCACAACAAATCGGATTTAGAAACATTAAATGATGATTTAGCGAATACTCTCTCTGCAAAATATAATGTTCCGGTAATTGAATTTTCAGCTAAAGAAAATTCTAATAAAGAAATTTTATTTAATCTAATAAAAGATATAATCCCTGAAAATTCTTGGGAATTAAATTCTTTAATGGGCGATTTATTAAAACCTAACGATGTAGTTTTATTAATTATGCCTATAGATACAGAAGCTCCTTCCGGTAGAATGATTCTCCCGCAAGTACAAGCAATTCGCGATGTTTTAGATAATAATTGTGTTTGTATTGGTCTTAAGGAATCTGAACTTGATTTTTTCTTGAAAAATAATACTAATTTAAAAATTTCTCTTGCCGTTACTGATTCTCAAATGTTTGGCAGGGTTGATAAAATCGTACCTGAAAATATTCCTCTTACCGGTTTTTCTATACTCTTAGCTCGAAATAAAGGCGATTTCTATAATTATTTAAAAGGAACACCAAAAATTTCCGAACTTAAAGACGGTGATAAAGTGTTGATTTTAGAAAGTTGTAGCCATCATGTTTCTTGTGATGATATTGGACGATTTAAAATCCCGAATTGGATTTCAAATTTTACTAAGAAAAGAATACAATTCGTTGTTGTTGCCGGATTGGATAATATTCCGGGAAACATTACCGATTATGCTTTGCTTGTTCAATGTGGCGGCTGCATGATTACTAAACGCCAGATAATAAACAGATTAAAACCGGCAGTTGACGCAGGAATACCGGTAACAAATTATGGAATGTTAATAGCATATATTCATGGAATTTTTGATAAATCTGTGAGTATGTTTAAAAAATAATTATTAACGATTAATATTTATACTAACGCTATCAAATAATATTATTTTTAAAAATCTATAATATTGTTTAACATTACCTATTATGATGGCAATTTAATATAAACGCTCCGCCTCCGCTCTGTCAAACAGCTTTTTCACAATTACCTCATGTTGAAAACGGGGATAATTATTTTGAACTTATTGCTTGCTCTGCACCTCCATTAATTTAAATAATCAGACTTCCTTTTTCTGTATTTTTTATATGGTTATAAAGAGCAACTACAATATAGCTTACAAACAAAGAGAAGGAGCAAGGCTGTCTCCTCTTTATTTCAGCGTGTTTTTGTAAAAAAATTCACCGAAAATGAAAAATTTTAACTTTTTTTTGTGAAAATTTAATTTGAAAAATCTTAATTCGTAGTAAATTTTACTGAAAAATGTTTAAATTATTGTGAAAATTACTAAAAAAAATATTTTTAATTTTAAGAATATAATAAATTAATAATTAATTTATTATATTCTAAATTGCATAAATTCAATATATTAAATTAATATAATTTGATTATATTAATTAAAATTGAAATATTAATACAATAAATTAATAATAATTAATAACAATTTTAAATTTTTTATAAAAAAAAGTTGTAATTAACAAAAATTGTTACTAATTTTGCATTTGCTTGTTAATTGTCGTTAGTATTAACAAAATTTATATTAAATTGTTTAAAAAAATTATTTAATATAGATAGTTAAATTAATAAAGTTAATAAAGTAAAAGGTAAGATAGTAGATAATTAAGAACAAAATGATGTTAAAAAATAAAAATATTAGTAAAACTATGAAAAATATTTTTATATATTTTTACACAATATTTAAAAGAAAACAAATTATGTTTTTAATATGGTTAAAGAAATTAGAGTTCAAGCTATTGACAGTATGAATAATAGTGGTTTTAGCCGGTTTATTATTTTAATATAATAGTAATTTTTATAGATAAAAGTATGAAGAATTTTTATAAAGAATTAGGAAGTTGTCGCTCAAAAATACAAACTAATATGAAGTTAGATTTATTAAATTCAGATTCCATTAATGGAACAAAAAATTTATGCAGTGAAAATAAAATTGGGAAAATCACAAATTTGCGAAAGTTAAATAAATGGTTTTTTAGATTAATATTAATATTTACTATTGTTAGTGGATTGTTTTATTCTAATGCATCACATTCGCAGACTTTTTATCAAAACCCCGAAATAATAGTTTTGAATGGAGATACTGTAGCATTTATGTTTTCATATACGCAAGCAGATGAAGATTGTAAACCTGAGCAATTTACTATTACATTGCCGTCTCCTATATCCGAATGGGAAATAACGAAATTTACTGTGAGTACCACAAGTTTTGCTAATAATGAATTGGATCCGGGTGCCGGAGATTTACAATCTAACGGTTCGATGCTTTATAATCTTCACGATATGGTCGATGCGATGCCCAATAGTAACAACTTCATGTACAAGTGTGT
>JAITXI010000193.1 GCA_031284905.1 Bacteroidales bacterium | reverse complement strand
TTATATTTATAAATTTTTCTCAAAAAACTCCAATTGCTCTTGTATTTTTGTTGCATCAAGAGTGATAATTACATCTATAGCATTGTTTCTCAGAATAATAGTCGATGAATTTTATATTTAGTCAATAAATTTTACAAAAAATTCTTTATTTACAGGGAAATCATATCCTGAAAAAATTATTCCTGTTCTAAATAAATTCAAAATAAAACAATTCTTATGTGTTGAAACAATTTTTTTCCAAGCCCTGTTCATCTCAATTGACCAATTTATATCATCAATGATTAAAATAAATTTTCCATTGACTAAATTTCTTTCTATAAAACTTACATAACGTAATATTGCTTCAGATTTATGATTTCCATCAACAAAAAACATATCAAAAATTTTATTTTTCAAATTGAAATCTTTGATAGCCTCATCAAAATCATAATTTATAAATTCTACATTACTAATATTCAGTTTATTAAACTTATTTTTTGTGAAATCATAAAGATTTCTGTCGCCTTCAATTGTAGTAACTTTCACTGAATTTGAAGCCAATGCCAAAAACATTGTACCGACACCTAGGTTTGTTCCAAATTCTAAAACCGATTTAATATTAAAAAAGTTGAGCAATTTTTGATAAGTTATCCCAAATTTAAAATTAGTAGATGAATTTTTAGCAATAGTAACAATTTTTTGGAATTTTGCATTATATTTTTTTGAACCTGCACCAAAACCTTCAATTTTTATTTCATTATTATTTTCTAATAAATCTTCAAAATAGTCATTGACAGTTTCTGCTGAATAAAATGCGTAAGAATTATTTAACAGAAATTCGTTGAAAATATCAGGTATTTGCCAATTATGTTTTTGTTTAAAAAAATATAAAATATTTCCGGGGATATTCATTAATATTACATAAGTTTCTAAATTTATTTTATCACTTCAACTTTTTTAAGTACAACCTCCTCTCAGGCTATTATTCTCACAAAATATATGCCGATTGGATAAATACTTAAATCTATTTTTGTAAAATTATCGACATTTTGTTTAGAATTTCTTTTATTAACGAATTAAATACCGTAATTGTTGCATTTTAGATGTTAGAAATTGTAAAATTATTATTTATTATTAACAATTAAATGAATAGGAATGATTACAACTGTTTCTTTAATAATTTATACTAATTAATTTTAAATATTTTTCTAATTGCTCGTTAATTAGCTTGTTATTGTGGTTGCGACTATTTGTGGCAGAAGAAATAATATATTGTAAATCAGTAAGTTAATTGTTTTTTTAAGGATTATTAATTAAATAATCGTTATTTTTTGATATAATTTTGTATAAAATAAATCGAAAGATTTAATATTCATAACCGTAAGTCAAACGTAGTGCGACGACATACGATGAATAGGTAAAGAAGAGTACTGCCTCGAAAAGGCAGAATTCTCAAAGTATTGACTTTTAGGCAAAAATCAAGTTTATCGCTTTCCACAAGTCATTGACTTGCAATTATGAAAATTCTGCACTTCAGACAATGATAACATACGAGAGGTATGATAAAGGATTATCTTTAAAAATCAGCCTAATTAAAAAATTGATTTATATAATGCCTGTTAAAAAAACATTTTTTTAATAAGATTTTGCAAAAACTACCCTAAATTTTGAAGGTTTACCGGAATATATACATTTTCCTTCTTCTAAAATCAAAGTTAAAGGAATCAATCTAATAGTTGCTTTTGTTTCTTCTTTGATTTTTTCTTCGGTTTCGGTTGTTCCATCCCAATGAGCAAGAATAAAGCCCGGTTTTGTTTCCAAAATTTCTTTAAATTCTTCAAAAGTATCTGCTTTATAGGTGTGAGTTGTTCTGAAATCTAATGCTTTTTGAAAAATATTATTTTGAATTTCTTCTAATAAGTTTTCAATGTGTGAAATAATTATATCATTTGAAATAGTTTCTTTTGTCAAATTATCTCTACGAGCAATTTCCCAAGTTTTATTTTCATAATCATTCGGGCCTATTGCTAAACGGATAGGAACACCTTTTAATTCCCATTCTGCAAATTTAAACCCCGGACGTTGTGAATCTCTGTTATCATATTTATATCTAATATCTTTTTGAGATAATTTTTCAGTTAATTCTTCAACGCGTTGATTAATTTTTTCTAATTGTTCTTCATTTTTGTAAATAGGAACAATAATAACTTGAATAGGAGCAAGTTTTGGAGGTAAAACTAAACCGTTATTATCGGAATGAGCCATTATTAAAGCACCCATAAGTCTGGTTGAAACGCCCCAAGATGTTGCCCATACATATTCTTCTTTATTTTCTTTGTTCAAAAATTTCACATCAAAAGCTTTTGCAAAATTTTGACCTAGAAAATGAGAAGTTCCTGTTTGAAGTGCTTTTCCGTCTTGCATTAAAGCTTCTATACAAAAAGTTTCTTCTGCTCCGGCAAATCTTTCATGTTCCGATTTTGTTCCTGTAAGAACTGGTAAAGCCATATAATTTTGGGCAAAATCTTCATATACGTGCATCATTTTTTTTGCCTCAGCCATTGCATCTTCTTTTGTAGCATGTGCTGTGTGTCCTTCTTGCCATAAAAATTCGGCAGTTCTTAAAAACAAACGAGTACGCATTTCCCAACGAACAACATTTGCCCATTGATTTATCAATAATGGTAAATCTCGATATGATTTTATCCAATTTTTATAAGTATGCCAAATTATTGTTTCTGAAGTTGGTCTAACAATTAATTCTTCTTCTAATTTTGCATTTGGGTCAACTTCAATACCTCCTTTTTCAGAAGCTCTTAATCTATAATGAGTTACGACTGCAGCTTCTTTTGCAAATCCATCAACATGACTTGCTTCCTTACTAAAAAAAGATTTTGGTATAAATAATGGAAAATATGCATTTGAATGCCCTGTTTCTTTAAATTTTTTATCTAAAATTGCTTGCATTTTTTCCCAAATTGAATATCCGTAAGGTTTTATTACCATACAGCCACGTACTGCCGAATTTTCTGCTAAATCAGACTTAACTACTAAATCGTTGTACCATTGCGAATAATTCTCTTCTCTATCGTTTAATTCTTTTATTTCTTTTGCCATAAATTGTGGTATAAAATTTGTAATATACTATGTTGAATTTATTTAATTATAATTTATAAAATTATTTTACAAATTTAAAAAAAATATCGTTATGAAAAAAACATTTTTGTTATATTTATTTATTCCGTTCTTAATAATGTCATGTAGTGTTACATTTTTAAGTCCTTCCGGAGGTGTTTCAGGGTACTATGATGATGTATATTATAACCCAAATAACAATGAAAAAACAGAACAATATATTTGGTTTAATCGAGAAAAACCAGCTGAAGTTAATAATAATGAGAATTATTCAAATAATTATGATGATAATTATAATAATGACAATTCCGGATACAATAATGATGTGAATAATAATAATAATAATTCAGAATCAGAATCTGGAAATTATGTAACAAATAATTATTTTTATAATGATACTTACGACGATTTCTACAATGATTATTCATATTATTCAAGTAGTTTCTATCGTTTTAGACCTTATTATTACCCAACTTATTATAATTATTGGGATTATTATTATACTTCTTGGAATTACGACCCATTTTATTATTATTATCCATCTTATGGTTGGCATTGGAATTCTCCATATTATTATAGCTATAACCACAGTTATTGGCATGGTTATAATGATGGCTATTACGCAAGATATTACGGACATAGTTACGGACACAATCATCACGATTATTCATGGAATAACCACCATTATAACGGTAACGGCTATCATTATGGAAGACGAACAGCGACAAGCTCAGACGGAAACAATAACAGAAGCAGAACATTATCAAATACAGGTTCATCAGGAGGTACTACAAGTGCTAATCATTCAAATTCTAATACATCTACACGCAGAGAAATTGATAACAATACAAATCGTTCAAGTTTAGAAAATAATAATTCTAATACAACAAGAACGATTACAGAAAATAATACAAATAATAGAGAAATAAATTCTAATACAAATAGAGAACGTCAAACAGATTTTAACAATAATAATAGAACTCCGCAAGTTGATCCAAACAATAATCGTAGTAATAATTCGATAACTCCTCAAACTAACCCGAATAACAATAGAACTCCTCAGAATAATTCTAATAATAATAGAACATACAATAGAGAAACCCCATCAAATAATACTTTCAATAATTCAAATAACAATTCAAACCAAAATCGCAGTAATTCCGGCGGAAGTTTTAATCGTTCAAATTCACAACCACAAAATACAAACAGAACTCCTCAAAGTAGTTCGTCAAGTTCGTATTCAAGCGGTTCAAATAATAGAAGTAGCGGAAGTAGTAGTTATTCAAGTGGCTCAAACAATCGTAGTAGTGGAAGTAGTAGTTATTCAAGCGGCTCAAGCAATCGTAGTAGCGGAAGTAGTTCGAGCGGTTCAAGTAGCCATAGTAGCGGAAGTAGTTCTAGTTCAAGAGGAAGGAGATAATTTTTATGAAAAAGATAATTGTAATATTAACAGTAGTTTTAATTAGTTTGACATCGGTTTATGGTCAGTATGCTTCGGAAGCGTTGAGATATTCTCACATTTTGCAAGGCGGAACTTCAAGAGCAAATGCTATGAGTGGCTCGTTCAATGGATTAGGCGGAGATGCAGGAAGCCTATATTTTAATCCGGCAGGAATTGGCGTTTATAGGTCGTTTGAACTTTCAGTAACTCCAAGTTTTGAATTTCAAAATTCTAAAGGTTATTTTTTGGAAAATAATAATTCTGATTTTGAAATAGGTGCAAATATTAATAGTTTTTCAGTAATTTCTTCTATCAAGAAAAATGAAAATAATTTTAATTTCGGCATTTCATATACAAAATTAAATAATTTTGATGAAAATATTTTGATAAAAGGAATAAATAATAGTGGTTCAATGACAGATTGGTTTGCTGCTCGTGGCAAAAATACTTTTTATGAAAAACTTGATGATTATTATTCAAATTTAGCTTGGAATGGGTATTTAATAAATCCAACAGATTCTACAGCAACAAATTATGTGTCTGCTTATAATCAATATGGAGAAGAACAACGTCTTCAAATTTCACGTTCCGGTTATCAAGGTGAATATAGCTTTAGTTTGGGAGGTAGTATTGGAAGGAAATTATTTTTAGGAGCAACACTCGGATTACAAAGTATTCGATTTAATGAAAGAAAAATTACCACAGAAACAGATGTTGATGATGTAATAGACCATTTTAACATGTTTGAATTTAAAGAAAACTTAAAAGTTTCAGGAACAGGTGTTAATTTCAAATTTGGATTTTTAGTATCTCCTATAGAATGGGTTCGATTCGGAGTTGCTTTTCATACGCCTACTTTTTATTATTTGGAAGAAAATTATTCAACTAGTTTATATGCTTCAACAGACCAAGATATGGAAAAAGAATCGCCGGAAGGTGGTTTTGAATATCAATTAAATACTCCTTTTAGAGCAAATGTAAGTGCAGGATTTATAGTTAAAAATTTTGCATTAATAAATTTAGAGTATGAATATTTGAATTATACTTTTGCAAAATTACGTAGTAATGACGGTTCACTTGAAAAAGATAATGAAGAAATTAGAGATAGTTATAAAAGTGGCAATAATGTTAGATTAGGGTTAGAATATATCGTAACAAGTATGTTGAGTTTAAGAGCAGGAGCAGGTTTTTATAGTTCTCCTTATAAAAATCCTCAAACAAATAAGACTTTTACTTTAACTTATTCTGCCGGATTAGGTTTAAAAATAGGGCAATATACATTTTTAGATTTTTCTTATACTTATTATGATTTAGGTAAAAGTTTATATTATTTATATGATAGTTATGGAGTTACAAGTCCTTTAGCTTCAATAAATAATATCAGAAATAGATTTACGTTAACATTAGGGTTTAAATTTTAAGTTTTCATTTTTTTCTATTCAACGCCGATTACTTTGTGATTGGCGTTTTTTTATTGGCGATACTAGTCGTGAAAATTTCTCACCATAAACTCCGCAAAGTTTAGAATTTATTGCGTTATAAACAAATACTCCGTCCCTATTGTAAACCAATTTCGTGAAACATACAGAGAATTGACAAACTTTCCCTCTCGTTACAAAATCTTATTATTTATAAGATTAAAAAAAGGAAAATATGTTATGTTATACTAAAACGCTATCAAATTAGTAAATAATATTATTTAAAAAAATCTACAATATGGCATTTAGATATGTTATTGTTGAAAAAATATTGTTTAACCTTACTCACTATGATAGTAATTTAGTATTAAGAGGACAAGAGAATCTGAAATTTATAATGCATTAAGTTTCGTCAAAATCTACAAAATATGGCAAAAATCTGTAATCCCCCTATAATTGATTTTTACAAAATGAGAAACATGTTATACAAATAGTTTATGCTTTGTAAGAGGTCAAGTTAGTTAAAAACTGCAAACGTTGAATTATACTAAACCGCTATTATATCGCCTTAATAATCCATTGAAATTTCGTAATAGATTTTATGGCAGTTTTATTGGTCAGAAGAGTATTAACAACATCAACAAGTTGAGATTATACTTCTTCTATTGAGTTGAAAGTTTTGTTGGAAGTAATTCCAAGTATTTTCGCTATTTCCGAAGATTTTATACCCTCATTTATTGACACCAAAAACAATGTTTGATAATCTTTAAAATCTCTGATTGTCTTTTGGCATTCATCGTCTTATTCAACGCTTCGGTTTGATAAGTGCGGAAACAATTTTAATATTCGCATTGCTGTAATTTCTTTTCTGCAAAAATATGAATTAAATTTTAATTTATAAAATATATTTTAGTTTTTTTGATAGCGTTTTTGTATAAGTAAATTTGATATGGATTTAATATTTATTTATAAAAAAACGGGCGAAAGATTCGTCCGTTTTTATATAAAAAATTATGAAAGTTTTAGAATTATTCGTTACCACGGATTAAGTGTAAGAAACCTTCGAGGTTAT
>JAITXI010000192.1 GCA_031284905.1 Bacteroidales bacterium | reverse complement strand
AATAATGTTAGCGTTTCTAATCATGGGATTTGGAGATGTAAGTGGTCCGATGGTAAGTTTAGCAAAAGATAGTTTTGAAATATCAAATTTTATGGCTCAACTTTTACCATTATGTGGATTTATTATGTTCGGAGTTTTAAGTATTCCGATGGGAATTTTTCAAGATAGAAAAGGTAAAAAACGTACTCTGGGTTTAGGATTGATTTTTGCATTTCTTGGCTTGATGTTGCCCGTAATTGGCGGAATGGTTGGAATTATGGTTGATTTACAACCATGGATGTTTTATTTGTTGTTAGCATCTGTTTTGTTATTAGGTGTTGGAGCAACAATTCTTCAAGTTGCAGGAAATCCTATAATGAGAGAAGTTTCAGCAGAAGGAAATTTTTCAAGTAATTTATCATTAGCACAAACTGTTAAAGCTATAGGCTCATCACTATGTTTTTTGTTACCAACATTATTAAATATTTGGTTACAATCGGAAAATAAAACTGCTTGGACTTTCTTATTTCCAATTTACGGAGCTTTCGTTTTGATAACTTTTGTATTAATTTCGAGAATAGATATTAAAGAAAAAACAACAACAGATAAACCTGCAAGTTTAAAATCGTGTTTTAATCTTTTGGGAAATTCTTATGTATTAGCAATGGTTTTGGGCATATTTGTTTATGTAGGAGCAGAAGTTTCTATGAGTTCGCAAGTTTCTGTTTTGATGAAAGACGGGTTTGGCTTTTCATTTAAAAATATGTTATGGATAAGTTGGCTTTTATTCTTCTTGCCAATATTAATCGGTAGATTTATGGGAGGAATTATTTTACGTTCTGTAAAAGCAAAAACATTTTTAATTATTACAACATTTCTTAGCATAAGTGGAATTATTTTTATGTTATTTGGAAATATGTATCTTGCATTTGCAGGAATAGTTGCGGTAGGATTAGGATTTGCAAATATTTTTCCATTAATATTTTCTATTACCATTGAAAAAATGCCGGAACGTGCAAATGAATTATCAGGTTTAATGGTAACAGCAATAGTTGGTGGTGCTTTTATACCTCCAATTACAGGCTTAGTTGCAGATATTTCTCATTCAGTTTTGCTGTCGTTTGTTGTACCTTTAATTTGTTTGATTTATATTATTATAATATCATTATTTGCTGGGAAGAAGAAAACGGTTACTGCCTAACGAATTATGTTTTTTGATAAAAGGAGATTAATTGTTACTTTAAAATTTTTACAAAATAAATTTGTTTTATTAAAAATTCATTATAAATTTGTCTCATAATTTAAAATTTATGACCTAAAAGAAATAAAAATATAAAATAGTTGAGCTTATAGCTCTTATTCTCTTGTTTCAAATCTAGAAAATTTCAAAATGTGTGAGAGTAAGTTTGCGAAGGTTCACGCTCCATGAGCGTGAATTGTTTGTACTTATTAACACATTTGGCATTCTAGAGCCACAAACAATAATAAGTAATTAACAAACAGTTTCACGCTTTTTTTTATAATTAAATGAATGAAGTATATATTGGAAATATAATAAAACAAAAATTAAAAGAAAATGGAAGGTCAATTACATGGTTAGCTAAAAAAATTTATGCCGACCCTTCTAATTTTTCCCGAAATCTAAAAGAAAATAAAGTAGATATTGAACAACTTTTAAAAATTTCCAAGCTTTTAAAAGTTGATTTTTTTGCTTATTATTCTGAAATTTTGAAAAAAAACAAATTCATGGAATAATATTTATGTAAATTTAGCAACGAAACTGTGTAAATTTAGCAACAAAAAAATTTGTAAGTTTAAAATTATTATTTCAAATTTGTTACATGAATTATTTCAATAGTTTAATAGTTTAAAAGAGCATAAATAAAGAATGAACAAAGGGATTAGGAATATTAAAATCAGGTTGTTGCCAAAAAAACTTTCGGTTATGTTTTCTTGTTGTTTCAATGCTTGGCATATATTTTTAGGCTATATATTTATAATGAAATTGAAAAATATCAAAATAAATTTCATAATTCAAAAAATAAAATATAAATTTGCAGAAAAATTCAAAGAATATTTAAAAAAATATCTTAATAAAATTAAAAGAAAAGTTGGAGTATGGGAGCTCTGCAAAACGAACTTAAGCCGGTAATCTCTCGTTTATTTTACTGTAAATAAACACGATGTCGAATACATTGAAGAGAGGTGAGAATTTTTAAAGTGTGACAGTACACACGACTTGTAATTTTTTTTACAAGGATGTGAATAATAAAAAATGGTGATTAATTTGGCATTTTGTAAAAATATAAAAAAAATGAATGCCACAAAGAATTTAATTATAAATTGAAAAAAAAGTTATTCTGAAAAGTTCCAAAAAAGAAATGAATTTAGAAAAAATAAGAGATAATAAACAAAAGTTAGTAATCAATAAAAAAAACATAATGAAATCAGTTTTTTATAGAATAATGGTAATTGCAGTAATTGCAATTGCTTTCGCTAGTTGCGAAAAAGAGAGTAAAGAAATGGCAATAATTAATAGTGAATCGCAGATTGTTAAAAACGAAGGAAGCGA
>JAITXI010000129.1 GCA_031284905.1 Bacteroidales bacterium | reverse complement strand
AAGCAATGATACGATGACAAAAACGATGTTGATTACTAAAAAACATAAATCTATTGCTATACTATTTGACGATTTTTTTTGGAAATCCGTTTAGGGTGTCCCAGTGGCGAAGTCAGGTGTTGAATATGTTTTTAATATATTGATTTTTAGTGTTTTACAGGGATGTTTTTTGATGTATTGTTAATAACTAATTACAGAAAATCATTGCTTGAGTTGTTTTATTATTATTTTTTCTTTTTCAATTAATGAAACAAAAAAATGTAACGATGTTATTATCGACTTAATTTTTTGAAAAAATTATTTCTCAAAATCTTGTATCTTTGTAGAATATTAAAAAAGAGAAAATGGTACAAGAAGAATTATTTAAAAAAATAGTTGCTCATTGCAAAGAATACGGATTTATTTTTCAATCATCTGAACTTTATGATGGATTAAGTGCCGTCTATGATTATGCTCAAAATGGTGTGGAACTGAAAAACAACTTAAAAGAATATTGGTGGAAAGCAATGACACAACTCCACGAAGAAATTGTCGGTATTGATTCTGCAATTTTTATGCATCCGACGATTTGGAAGGCTTCCGGGCATGTTGACGCTTTTAACGACCCGTTAATCGACAATAAAGATTCTAAAAAACGTTATCGTGCGGATGTTCTTATAGAAGATTATCTTGAAAAAATTAACGAAAAAATTGAAAAAGAAGTCGAAAAAGCAAAAAAACGTTTTGGCGATTCTTTTGATGAAACAATGTATCGTCAAACAAATCCACGAGTTTTAGAATATTTAAATAAAAAAGAAACTGTACATAACGATTTTGTTTTTGCTCTTGAAAATAATGATTTGGAAAAAATCCGTCAAATAATTATTGATGAAGGTATAGTTTGTCCGATTTCAGGAACAAAAAATTGGACAGAAGTTCGTCAATTTAATCTTATGTTTGAAACAAAACTTGGTTCGGTTGCCGAAGGTGCAAATTCAATTTATTTACGTCCGGAAACAGCTCAAGGAATTTTTGTAAATTATCTAAACGTACAAAAAACCGGTAGAATGAAAATTCCTTTTGGAATAGCACAAATTGGAAAAGCCTTTAGAAATGAAATAGTTGCACGTCAATTTATTTTCCGTATGCGAGAATTTGAACAAATGGAAATGCAATTTTTTGTGAAACCCGGTACCGAATTAGAATGGTTTGAAACTTGGAGAATACGCCGCCTAAATTGGCATAAAGCAATTGGAATAAATCCTGAAAAATATCGTTGGCACAAACACGACAAACTTGCTCATTATGCAAATGCAGCTTATGATATTGAATTTGAATTTCCTTTCGGATTTAAAGAATTAGAAGGGATTCATTCTCGTACAGATTTTGATTTAAAACAACATCAACAATTTTCAGGCAAAAAAATTACTTATTATGATAATGAAAGTGAAGAAAGTTATGTACCATATGTTGTGGAAACTTCAGTTGGATTAGACAGAACTTTTTTGGCAGTTTTATCATCTTCTTATTTTGAAGAACAACTTGAAAATGAAACTCGTATAGTTTTAAAACTTCCGGCTCCGTTAGCTCCAATAAAAGTAGCCGTTTTGCCTTTAATAAAAAAAGACGGCTTACCCGAATTTGCTCGAAAAATTATGGACACATTAAAACTTGATATGAATTGCATGTACGAAGAAAAAGACAGTATCGGAAAACGTTATCGCCGTCAAGATGCTATCGGAACACCGTTTTGTATCACTATCGACCACCAAAGTTTGGAAGATAACACAATTACAATTCGTTATAGAGACACAATGGAACAAGAAAGAATTTCTGTGGATAAAATTTACGATATTGTTAAAGAAAAAATTGATATTAAAAATCTTTTGAAAAAATTATAAATTATAATATAAATAGAAGAAGAAAAACTATTAAAAAATGGTTATTGAATATATAAAAAAGTAAGTCGAAAAACTATTGATAAATTGATTATTACAAAATTATCCCTAGTGCTAACAGAAGACAAAAAAAAATAAAGTTAGGAATTTCTTGACTGCTTTAAGAAATCATTTTAAACCCTAACTTTTCCATTTAATACGGAATTCTTTTTTATATTAGTGATTTATAGGTTATTATAAAATTATTACAAAAATACAGTATTACGTACTTCCGTAATATGTTTTAATTTTCTAAATGTCTAAAAATAAGTTATTTGCATTTTTAATACGTAAAACATGGAAAGGTTAGGGTTTAAAATGATAATGTGGATAATACAAAAAACTGATTGCCCTTTTAAAAAATAGTTGTATTTTTGTAATATGTTTTATAGACGTAAAATATTACTTGCATTGCTTCAAGAATTTGATAATGAATTGGATAAATTGCATTTACTAAAATTGCTATTTATTTTTACTCAAAAACAAACAACAAAAGTGTATGATTTTATACCGTATCAATTTGGCTGTTTTTCGTATTCTGTATATGCAGATATTAATTCTTTGGTTCAAAAAAACATTCTTATCGAAAATAATAGCTCAATCGTGTTAAATGAAAAAGTTGATTATTTTGGTCAATTAAAGCAAGAAGACAAATATTTTTTAAATCAAATTAAACAACAATTTCGGACAATGAGTAATGATGATTTAATACATTATACTTATATAAATTATCCTTATTGGGCTACAAAAAGTATAATTGCTCAAAAAATATTGTCAGACGAAGAATATGCAAAAGTTTTACAATGTAAATCTAAATTTGATAAAACTATATTATTTACAATTGGGTACGAAGGAATTTCTTTAGAAGAATATCTTAATCGATTAATTATAAACGATGTGAAAATTTTAGTAGATGTTAGGCGTAACCCTTTTAGTATGAAATATGGATTTAGTAAAAGTCAATTGCAACGTTATTGTAAAAATTTGGGAATTGAATATTTGCATTTTCCCGAAGTTGGCATAGAATCTGAACAGCGACAACAACTCAACACTCAAGCTGATTATGACAGATTATTTGAGGTTTATCGTATGAATAATATTCCTAAAACCACTGTTACTCAAAATGAAATTTTTGAATTATTAAAACATAGTAAACGTATTGCCCTAACTTGTTTTGAGGCAAATATTAACCAATGTCATCGGAAATATTTAGCAGAAGCAATTGCAAATCTGCCCAGATTTGATTACGAACTAATACATATTTAATATGGCAAAAACAAAAGTATTGATAACTGTAAAAACATATCCTACAATTTCTTCAAAATATGAAGAGTTGGTTTGTACTGCGGGATTCCTCGAAGATGGCACTTGGATTCGCATCTATCCTATTCAATTCCGTAAAAAATCATATAACGAACAGTATAAAAAATACGACTGGATAGAATTAGATTTGATTAAAAACAGCAAAGATTTTCGCCCCGAAAGTTTTCGCCAATATTCTTTCGATGATGAAATAAAAATTGTTGGAAATATTGACACAAAAAACAATTGGCAAGAACGAAAAGATATTGTTTTACAAAAAGTGTATATCAACTTAACGACACTGATAGAAGAAGCCCACAATAAAGAAATTTGCACTTCATTAGCAGTTTTCAAACCAAAAAGAATTTTAGATTTTAAAATAGAATCGGTTGAACGAGAATGGGATAAAAAAAAATTAGCTAAATTAGAAGCAGAGCGAATAAATGGTAATTTATTTAAACAACCGGAAAATCCATTTGACGTCGTTCGTAAACTACCTTATAAATTTTCATATATTTTTGAAGATATAGAAGATAAAGAAAGCTGTCTAATGATTGAAGACTGGGAAATCGGACAATTATATTGGAAGTGCCTCGCTAAATATAATGGTGATGAGTTAAAAACCATTGCCGATGTGCGTAAAAAATATTTTGATGATTTTGCAATAACGAAAGATTTACATCTATTTTTGGGAACATCTCAGTTGCATCATTTTCCGTCAAAAAATCCATTCATAATTATCGGAGTTTTTTATCCTAAAAAAGAACAACCAAGTTTATTTTAAAAACAACATTTATGAAAAAATTGTCGAAATATGGATGAAGAAAAACTTTTACAGAACATATTAGAACATTTATTGAAAAATAAAGTTGAAAATGAGGTTGTAGAATTTAAAAAAGCCGAAAAAACTTTCGATTTTGATAAACTTGGGCAATATTTTTCAGCATTGAGCAACGAAGCCAACCTGCAAAGACATAAAGAGGCATGGCTTATTTTTGGTGTTTTTGAAAATAAAAATAATAAGCAATTAGAAGTTACAGGTACATATTATAGAAAAGTTAGGGCAGATTTAGATTGTCTAAAGAAAGAAATAGCAGATAAAACTACAGGAAGAATCTCGTTTGTAGAGATACACGAAGTTAATTATCAAAGCAAACGTATTATTATGTTTCAAATACCGCCCGCACCAAATGGTATGCCTATTGCTTTTGATGGTCATTATTACGGGCGTGATGGAGAAAGTCTTGTCCCTTTGAATATTGAAGAAATTGAAAGGATTAGAAATCAAGTAGTATATTATGATTGGTCGAAAGAAATTATACCCGATGCCTCTATAAATGATTTAGATGAACAAGCTATTCAAAAAGCACGCGTTGAATTTGTCAAAAGAAATCCAAAATATAATACAGAAATAGACACATGGGATAATGTAAAATTTCTTAATAAAGCAAAATTAACTATAAATGGGAAAATAACTCGGTCATGTTTCATCTTATTAGGAAAAGAAGAACAAGAGCATTATTTAGATTCTGCCGTGAAAATACGATGGAATTTAAAAACGATTAATAATCAAGATAAAGATTACGAAATATTTTCTATTCCACTCATTTTGGCTGTTGAGGCTGTATATCTAAAAATAAGAAATTTAAAATACAGATATTTACAAGACGGAACACTTTTTCCGGATGAGGTCTTACGTTATGACCCGTTTGTAATTAGAGAATCATTAAATAATGCTATTGCTCATCAAGATTATACGAAAAAAGCGAGAATAAATGTAATTGAAATTGAAGACGATCACTTAATTTTCAGTAATTACGGCACATTTTTGCCGGGATCTGTCGAAAATGTAGTTTTAAAAGATACCCCGGAAGAAATATATCGTAACACATTTTTAGTTGAAGCCATGAGAAATCTTGATATGATAGAAACGCAAGGAGGAGGTATTCGTAAGATTTTTAACTTTCAGCGTCAACGATTTTTCCCGATGCCAGATTACTATTTCAACGATGGAAAGGTAAAAGTAACTATAATAGGAAAAATTATCAATGAAGATTTTGCAAAAATATTAATCAAAAATCCGGAATTATCATTAGCCGATATCCTAACCCTTGACAACGTTCAAAAACAAAAAAACATAACCGAAGACGAATATCTATATTTAAAGAAAAATAAATTTGTTGAGGGACGAAAAAGAAAAATTTTTCTATCTTATCGTGTAATAGAGCCGACAAAAGACGAAAATCTTATGGCAGAATATGTTATAAATAAAAGTTTTGATGATGAGTATTTTAAAAAATTGATTATTGAATATATAAAAAAGCAAGGAAAAGTAAGCCGAAAAAGTATTGATAAATTGATTATTCCAAAATTATCCCCAGTGCTAACAGAAGACCAAAAAAAAGATAAAGTTAGGAATTTCTTGACTGCTTTAAGAAAAGGGGGATTCATTAAAAGTTTACCAGGATATTTTTGGATATTAGTTTAAACGCTTTTTAAACGCTTTTTAAACGCTTTTTGATAGCAACCTGTTTGTTTGCAACGGTTTTAAGTGAATAAAATTAAAATGACAAAATGTAATAATTTAATAAAAAAACGATTATATGGAAGAAGAAAAACTTTTACAAATTGATGTTGAAGAAATAATAAAAACAAAGAGTGCGTCAACTTATAAAAAGATTCCGAAAGTTGTTATTAGATATTTGAAAAAAATTCTGCATCAAGATGAAATTAATGAATTTCTAAAAATTCAGAAAGGAATTATTGACCTTAAATTTGTAGAGGAATCAATAAAATTTGTAGGGATTAATTTAGTAATGGATGGATTTGAAAATATTCCAAACGCCGGCAAATTTATTTTTGTCGCAAATCACCCATTAGGAGGAGCGGAAAGTCTTTTGATGATGAAAACTGTTTCTCAAAAATACAAAGAAATGTTTTTTATAGTAAATGACTTATTAATGTTCTTAACTCCGCTAAAAAATATTTTTATTCCTGTAAATAAATTAGGCGGACAATCAAGAAAACATGCCGAATTGATAAATCAAGCCTACTTTTCCGAAAAACAAATTTTGTATTTTCCCGCAGGGCTGTGTTCTCGAAAAATTAAAGGTAAAATTGTAGATTTGGAATGGCAAAAAAATTTTATTATTAAAGCAATTGAGTCTCAAAGAGATATCGTCCCCATTTATATTGATGGTAAAAATTCTGATTTTTTCTATAATTTAGCAAAATTACGTAAATTTTTGGGAATTAAATTCAATATAGAAATGTTATTTTTAGTGAACGAAATGTTCAAGCAACGAGGAAAAACTGTAACTATTCGTATTGGAAAACCAATATCATTTACAGAATTTAATAATTCTAAAACACCAATACAATGGGCACAAGTTGTGAAAGATAGGGTTTATAAAATAAAATAAATAATTTTTGTATTAACTATTTTGTCAATTCAGGATTGATTCCAAACACATAATTTTCAATTACATTTGCTTGTTTTGCAAAATTACTCCCTTTAAATCCGAAAATATCTTTGTAAGAAATTATGTTTGCATATTGTTCTAAATAAATAATTGCCAACGGTTTATATGACCAATGCCATTTTTCTTCAAAATATCCTGTTTTTCTACCGGCTGTAAATGGTTGATAAAAACCAAATTTGTGTGCATTTTCTTGTAACCATTTATATGTTTTTGTGCCTTCTGTCGAATTATTCCACCAGTTAAGCTCTACACTACAAACATCAAAATCTGTTCCCCAATGATGACGTGAAGTTCCTGGCATTGAAGAAAAATTCAATATTTCTTTTACAAGATTTAATGTGTCTTTTGTTGAAGTAAATTTTTTCTCCCAAAGCCATTTTTGAACATCAAAAGTTCTTAATGCAGAAAGAATTTTCAAAGAAACACTATCATTTTTTGCTGCTTCAAACATTTCTAAATAATTATCAATTACCGATTTGTGTAAAAATTCTTCTCTATACAAGCAATATTCTTTAGGAATTTTCACAAACACAGAATCATTCTCTGAAACTTTTCCTAACAAATATTTTTTTTCAATTTTTATCGAATCATTCACAATTTGATTTTGTCGAGGGCTACTCCGTTCTTTATTTTGTGTCGGAACTAAAAATTTTTTTTCTGCAACTTTTTGTCCGCAACAAATAAATATTCCTAATAATATTATTAATAATATTTTGCTTGCAACGATGCTTATACAATTCATTTTTTTATTCATATTAAACCTTTCTAATTATCAGAAGCATTCCATTCTGCTGAAGAATTTTCTGTTTCAAATAATTTGACATTACAAAGTTTTATATTAATTGGTAATTTTTCTTTTAGAATATTCACAAAAAATATTACTAAGTTCTCCGCTGTCGGTTGAAAATCTGTAAAAATTATTTTGTTAGTATTTATTATTTCTTCCGGTAATTTATTTTTTCTACTTACAATTAAACTATGGTCGAACTTGTCAAGAATATTTTCTTTTACAATTTCTTTAAGATCTTTAAAATCAATTACCATTCCTAATTTGGGTGAATTTATATTAATTTCAATTTCTCCTATAACTGTAATGAACAATTTATATGAATGCCCATGAAGATTTTTACATAATCCGTCATAATTATTTAACAAATGAGCTGCTTCAAATTCAAATTTTCGTGTTAATCTTAATTTTTCCATTTTCGTTTTTTTTGTTTAATATAATAGTTTCAAAAGATTCAATGTATTTAAGAAATGAGATTGTTCTTCTCTTGTAAGTTTATCGTTAATGTAATAAATAATTATGATTTTGAGACGATTTTTTTGAGCATTAATGTTCCTATTAATATCTAAACATTCAGCTTTGGAAATAAACCATTCTTTTTTAACATTTTTGATTTCCATGACTATCCGCATTTTTCTAAGTCTATCTGTAAATTTTTTGAATGTAAGATTTTGAGACCGGGCAGATTTGAAAATAGCGTTTATAGAATTTCTTATTGTTGCATTTACTAAATTGTTAGTTTCATAAGTATGTTTACATGAAACATTATTATCATAGCCGGAAACAACATCAAAATTTTCCATAACAAAACCTTGCGAAAGTTTGTCAATCCTACGAAACAGGTCAATTACTGTTATATTATTGAGTCTCAACATATAAAAATTTTACAAATATACATAAAAATTTTCGATTTACACACAGACGAATAAATATTTACCTCAAAATTTATAGCGGAAAGATATAATTTTTTTATGATAGCAAGAATTTCAGGTATGGTAAAATATTATTAAATTAAAAATCTAAAATTAGTTAATTTTTCAGTTTTTAATTTTTTGTGACTCCTGCGGGAATCGAACCCACATCAAAAGAACCGGAATCTTCCATTCTATCCATTAAACTAAGGAGCCATAACGAAAATATTATAGTCGCATAATCTTACTAATCATTCTATTGAAATACTATTATTTCCACTGACAAACAACACATCTCCAATATCATCATATCCTGTAAATAATTCTTTACCATGATTTTGTATCAATTCATCGTTAATTCCAACAAAAGTCAATCCGGCAAGTGTTGAATATGTATTGATTATTTTTTTATATTCTTCATTTGTAGTATTTTTTATAAATTCAACATTTTGAATCATTATTGGAATTCTTCCTGTATGAATCAAATTTTTGAAATTGTCGATAAAATCTAAATGTTCATCGTTGTTTGTTACGACAAAAACTTTAATATTTGATTTTTTCCAATCAGGATGTGTTGAAATAATAAAGCTTAGCATTATCATTAAGTTGATATTATTTTCATCAACAGCATTTATCCAAATATGGATTCCTCCTTTAAACAGCATTGCTTTAGAAGATGAAGCCAAAAACATAAAATCAAAATTTCCGCTTTTAACAATTTTATAATTCTTAAGAATATCATCAAGTTCGTCGTTTTCTGATTTGGAAAATTCAAATAATACCATATTGTTTTCAAGTCCCGATACGCCTGGTATCTGAATAGCCTGCGAAAGCGATGTTGTCCGTGATGGTGAAATTATAATATCAATAAAGATTGATGATTTTTCTTCAATAATGGTCATTATTTGTTGTTTTTCAAATTTAGCTTTTTCAAAATTTTCTTTTGAATATTTACCTACAACTTCGTGTAAATAAGTTGAAAAGCCATATTTATAAGAAATCCAATTTAATAATCGTAATGCATTATTCCTTAAAAAAGTACTGTCTGATACACAAATTACACTTGGTCTCCAATCAGAAAATATTTTATTATTATTTCTTTTTTGAAAAAATAATCGTAAATTTCTATTTAATTGAGAAACTGCATTTATAAAAATAGATTCTAATCCGCGTCTGTCTTTATGGTAAGAATTTACGTAAATATATATCAAAATCAAAACAATAAAAGCTGTACTTGCGTAAAACATATTAATTCTAAACATAACCCAAACAGAGACAACAAAACCTATAAGCGAAATCCACCAACGAGATTTAAAAACAGGACGATAAGAAGGAGACGAGCCAAAGTGATGTAAAAAAGAAATTAAACTTAAACTGCCATAAGTTAATAAAAAAAACATTGAAATAATTTGTGCAACAGCATCTATATCTCCAATACAAACAAAAATAAATGCTAAAGCGCACGTAAAAATTGAAGCATTAATAGGTTCTCCATCTTTTTCACGTTCTTTTATGAAGAAATTATTTATTTTTTCATAAGGGAAAATTTTGTCTTTTGATAATGCTTGTAATGTTCTTGGAGCTACTAAAACAGAACCTAAAGCTGAAGAAAAAGTAGCAGCGGCAAGTCCTAATGGAACCACAAATGCACCTCCAATTGCAATTTGTCCTATAACTAATTGGTTATTAAGCAAATCTGCTGTTGATGCAGACAAAGATAATTTTAATGCCACACAAATATAAATAATCATTCCAATAATAGTAGCAGCAATAGTTCCTATAGGGATTGATTTTCCAGGGTTTTTCAAATCTCCAGAAAGCCCAACTCCTGCTGTCATTCCTGTAAAAGCAGGAAAACATATTGCAAAAATGATAAAAAATTTGTCGAAATTTTTTAATCCCAAATTGTTAAATGTCGCTGTTTCTGCTGTAAATTCCGGAACTTTTGGAGAACCAAGAAAAAATAAAAGCAAAGATAAAAATAATATTCCACAAATGATGTAAAGAGCTTTTAAACCCATATTTGCACCTTTCTTGATTATTAAAAGCGCCAATAAAATCATTGATGGAATGCTTATGAATTGACGTGGCATGTTAAAACCGAAAGTCGAATATATAAAATCGAAGAAAAACGAGAACGATTCTGTAAATGCAATTATATAAAAAGCAATACTAATAGCTTGTGCTAAATATAAAGTAATTCCGATAGTACTACCAATATTTAAACCAAAAGAACGCGAAATAACAAAATATTCTCCTCCGCCTTCTACTCGTTTGTTGGTTGCAATCTCTGATAAAGCCAAAGCTGTTGGAATTGTAACAAGATGTCCGATAATGATTAAAATAAATACTCCAAAAAAACCTAATGTTCCCACTGCAAAACCAAATCTTAAAAACAAAACTGCTCCTAAAATGGTTGAAATTGCCGTAAAAAAAACCGGAGCTGTTCCAAATTTTTTCTTTTCTTTTATATCTGACATTTCTCTAAAAATCTAATATACAAAGATATAATAAATTTAATAGAAATTTAAAGATTAATTTTAATTTTTTTACACTCATACGCGATTAAAATTAAAAACGGGGTTTATTTAAATCCTAACTCCACCTCAATTTACGTAATTAGGTATTAGATTAAATTTTAGAAACAGTTTTTCGATATTTTTTGTTATTTAAGCCGGGTACCATTGATTGTTAATTTTGACGATTTTTATTTTCAACAACATTTTCAAAAAATCGCTGATTGAGTATTTGCCGTTGGGTTCTTTTTAACTTAAAAGTCGAATCATACTAAAACGCAATCAAATTAGCAAATAATATTGTTTTTAAAAATCTACAATATGGCATTTAGATATGTTGTTGTTGAAAAATATTGTTTAACCTTACCTACTATGGTAGCAATTTTGTATTATTCTTTTTTTTATGCAAGATATTTTGATATTAGTGATTTTATTCAAGTTGGGTTAATTTTTTCACTTAATTTTATAATTATACAGGTTATTTTCGCTGCCACCAACGAGCAAATTAAATTGCGAATTTCTGTCAAAATTATATGAAATTGAAAATTCATTAATGCCTTTTAAAGGAAATTTGTCATATAATTCGCCTTTTTTATTAATTAAATATATTTTTCCTGAATTTGTGGCTATCCCTATGTATATATTTTCACCAAAATCATAAATTGCCGGACTATATAATATTTCTCCGTCAAATTTATATGAAAACAAGAGTTTTTTCCCATTATCATAAACAAATATTTCATCTTTATCGGTAAAAATATAATCCGATTTTAAATCTCCTGTAATATCTGCAAACATAAATTTATGATTTTCGGAAAATTTTTTAAAAGAAATTGTATCAATAGTTTTTGAAGAAATGTTAAAAAAATGAACAATTCCGTCAGTATCGGTTGCAACAAACTTATTATTTCTGCTGTCAAAGCTAATATTATTGTTTGAAAATTTAAAATTTGTAAAAAATTTCAATTTTTCTTTTCCTGTTCGTGATAAAACATATAATTTATAATCATCATGTGCAACTAAATAATCTTGTCCTTTGTTATCATAATGAAAAATTGGAGTTGTTATCAGATTTTCTGTTTTTGGAAGTTCCCAATCTTTCAACAAATGCCCTTTCAAATTATATAAATAGATTTTTTTATCTTCACAAGGAACTAATATTCTCCATTGCTTATTGTCATCATATTGAAAAATCGTCATTGCCGCAGTGGCTTTTGAACGAAATTTTATGGGATAATTTTCTATGCAATTTCCTAATCTGTCAATTATATAAATTTTTGTATCGGTAGAAAATGCGTATTGAAGTTTGTCGTTCTCATAAAAATCAATTTGTGTGATATTGCCTGAAATTTTTTCTTCCAAAGGAAATTTCCATAATATAATTCCCTGATTAGTAATCAAATATAGCGAATAATTTTCATCTTGAACCAAAACTTCTTTTAAATCATTTATATGATTTTTCACAACGAATGGTTTTGATAAAACCGGTGCATCTAATTTACTTTCCCAAACTGTCTTTTGATTTAAAATATTATTTTCAGTTTTAGTAATAGCAAAAATATTGAATATTATTCCATTAGTTTTAGTAATTTGATATCCGATTTGTTCTATATCATTGTGATTATAATAGCTAAAAAAATTAAAATTTTCGGTAAAATCAGATTTGAATTTTAAATATAATTGATTGTTATTTAATGTGTTACGAAGTATTACATTATATAATAAGTTTTTAATGGAATTTATAGATTTTCCAAAAATCATAAAATTTTCAAAACAACAAACATATTTTGCTTCACAATCTTTAAAAAATGCACCAAAAGCTAAATATGGAATATTTTCACAAGGTAATTTTATACATTGTATGCTATTTCTTGTATCTATATCTATTTGATCAAAGAAATTATTTGACGATAAATGATAATATTGGCAATATTTTGTAATAATATTTTTAAATTTTTCTATTGCGTTGTCGGTTGAATTAACATCAAAAATTACATATTTATTTCCATCAAAAATTACAGAATCAACATCATTTGAGGCTAAACATATTTCTGATTTTACCATCAAACGTATTTCTTCTTTTATATTAATTCCTGATTTTAAAAATTTTTCTTCGTCTGCTGTTATAACCGCAGGGTTTATTTCAAACAATTTCAGATTTTCAAAAAATTCTTCCTTATTAGTTAAAGCGATGCTATTAAAATAAGTTGTTGAATTTGGCAGTATTTTATCAACTTGAAAATTAATCGAATTTTGAGATTCAATAAGGTTTAAAAAATTTACTATTGTGTCGTTTCGATTTAAAATTCCTGTTAGTATTTTTTTTGAATCATTAATCTGAACATCAAATTCTGTCCAACCTGCAAAAATCCATTGATTATTTGTAATCTGTAAATTAAATTGTAAAATTTTTTTCAATAAAAAATCAGGAATTTTTTCAAAATTAACAAATACATTTGCAAATTCTTTTATTCCCGAAGAATTTTTAACTTTTACAAAATCGGGATTTTCCATAATAGATTTATTCTTTTTCTTTTGTGTATTAATCGCCGACAAAAGAATATCTGTTGAAGTCCCGACAACAAATAAATTATTTTTTAAATAAAAATAGATAGTTCCAAATTCGGAATTTGAAAATTTTATTATTTTAGGTTCTGTTTTTTGAAAAACATCTATTTTTCCTTTTTTTGCTAATTCCTTCGTTAAATCGTCAAAAGTATTTTCCCAATCTCTTGAAATATTTACTATAAAAGCCTGATTTTGTTCAAAATAAAAAATATAAACCGGATTTTCTTTAAATAATTCTTTTTTTTGTTGATTATTTATATCAATAAGAAATTTTATTGGCATAGAATAATCATTATTTCCAAAAAGCTCTTCAAGTTTGGATACTTGATCTATAATATCCGCATTATCGAAAAGCTCTTTCGTTTTTTGAATCTTAACAAGCAAATTAGTATTTTCAGGAATTGCCTCAAACGGCGATTTTAATATTATTTTAGGTGTTCTAAAATGAATTGTTAAAAAAATTATTAATGTAATTATAACTACTGAAATAATTACTATTAATAATATATGTTGTTTTTTTAACATTTTTTAATTTGTCATTTTATTTCCAATTAGGATTTTAGATGATAAAAACGACCGCTGTCGGCATGTAATTAGAACGGCAGGTCATCATCCGGAGATTTTTCCAGATCAAATTGCGGAATATCCTTTTCTGTGATTGGCGGAAGTTGAACATTATTCATTACCTCCGATTGAGTCGCTTCTCCTGAATT
>JAITXI010000098.1 GCA_031284905.1 Bacteroidales bacterium | reverse complement strand
AAGACATGTGCTTATTAATGTTTATTTACTTACAAACTGTAATAGTAAATTATAGTAATTTTCGTTTATTTTACTTAGGGTAAAGTAATTATTAATTTGAGGTTGTCTGAACAGGCAACTTCGTTTTTTTTTAACTTAAATATTATGAAAAACAATATTTCGGGACAGACGTATTTTATGGGGAGAAGCAAAAAAAGATTTAAAGAACCGACTCAAAAAATCAAAGTCTATCGAACGCCCTCGTATTATTATGCTTTTAATAATGCTTAAAGAGGGAGAACATGGTATCTCCAAACAAACACTTATGGGGCGAGTAGGAATTTGCAAAATTTCAATAAAGAAGTGAAATATATAAAATTAAACAAATTTATGATTTCAAATTTCCAAACCAAAATCAAAGTAGCGCACAAAAGTCATGTAAAAAAAATTTGGTTCAATCTGCGAAGAAAAAATAAAAGCTATATCCCAATAAATCAACCGTTATAATGTGATAATTCCGTGAAAAAATCTATTGTTTGTCAAAACATTGAAGGCGTTGTAGCAGGTTTAAGATAAAATATTTGCTAAATTTCTATTACAAAAAACCCTATTGTTTTACAAACCTCAATACTCTGTTTTGGATTTTTATCAGATATAAACCCGGAAATAAATTTTTAACATTAATAGAATTATCTCCATCAATAGTAGAAATTTGGATAATTCTACCTGACAAATCAAAAATCGTAATTTCCGAATTATTTTTTATTCCTGAAATATTAAGAATATCAGAAGCCGGATTTGGAAATAATGAAATTTGTTCTTCAAAATTATCTGAAAGAGAAATCGTAGTTTGCCATTTTGCATATAAAGTTATATTTGAAACCACAGGATTAGTAGTAAATATCCATTGGTTTGTAAAAGTTGAATTATCTGTAAACCAACCTCCAAAAATATAATTTTGGCGAGTTGGTTGTGTTGGTTCAACTGCAAAGTTATTTTCGTCAACATATTGTGGAGGAATATTTATTTCTTCTCCTGCGAAAGAAACTTCATAAACGATGTGTTCAACCCATTTTACATATAAAGTTGTATCAGAAGTTATCACATAAGTTGAAAAGTTCCATTGGTTTAAAAAAGTATTATTATCTGTAAACCAACCTGCGAAATAGAAACCAGTACGAGTTGGTGCAGTCGGAAGTTCGACATGGTCATTTAACGCAACAATTTGACTAGGAATATTTACATTAATACCTGCAAAATTCACATTAAAAACGAGAATTTCAAATGCGCCTAAATCAATACTATCTAGAATTAATCTTGGTCCTCCGGTAATATCAAAAGAAGAATTTAAGTTTGGAATATTCAATTCGGTGCTATATAAATAATTACTGCCGGCATTAATAGCAGGACTTGTACCTTTAATACTATAATTTCCATTTGTTGTATTTGACCAGCCGGTTCCCGTAGGGTTAATCCAATTTACATATTTTGGATTAACATCAACATTATGACCTAAATTTGTTCCATAAGCAGTATTCCAGCTACTACTTCCACCTGACCCCTGAACAAGATTGTAAGAATATTGCGGAGTACTAGTTTGATTTGTAATATTTTGACTATTACCCCAAATTATTGAATTTTTAATAATTGGATTTGAATTTAAGTTAAACATTCCATGAAAATTATTTCCTCCAATAGTTGTATTTAAGATAATTGTACTACTACTATTATTATAAACACCGCCTGCATTTGCATCGGCTTTATTTCCGGAAATAACCGATTGAATAATCTTTGGATATGTAACAGACATATTATAAATTCCTGCACCTATACTACTTGCATTCCCTCGTACAAATACGTTTTTGAAACTCGTTTGACATTTCTCATTATATACTCCTCCCCCATTATTCAAAGCAATATTGTTTTCAATAATTAAATTATCAAAATCAGAATATCTACTGCTTGTATTTGATGAATTTACCAGGCAAATTCCACCTCCATTATTTCTTGGAATAGCCTGATTTTTATATGTAACAGTTCCGGAACCGTTAGCTTTTCCATCTTTAATTTTAAAACCGTCAAGAACTACTCTTTTATTATCAAAAATATTTGTTCCAACAACAACATGATAACTATAATTTGAAGCACCAAGATTTCCTGACAAAACTGTATAATTGAAAACGTTGCCTCTCGTTTTTGGAGTAGTGTCTTGCAAATCATTAGCATTTGGACGGAAACCACCATAAATTTGAACTCCTTCCGGCAACACAAATGCCTTATCTCTATCATTATCTCCATTACCAAGTCTATAAGCAGGCAACCAAGTTCCTTCTGTAACCCAAATTTGTTTAACGCTATCAACAGGAGTACACATATAATTGTGATAAGTAGCGTAATTTAACAAATTTGTAAAATTTGGATAAGAATTTGCCCAAGAAGAGCCGTTCAGCGTACCGGAACCATTTGTTTTTACAAAAACAATTCCTAAAGTATCAGGTTTTATAGGATCTTGCATATCAAAAGCTCCTAAATCAAGGTCTTTATATACCAAACGCGGAGCTCCGTTCATATCTTTAATATCTGTCCAATCAGCATTTCCGGAAATACCCATACGAGATTTAAAAACCGTTGAATCGGCACAATTTATTGCAGGGCTTAGTTGTTGAACTCTATAATCGCCATTAGAATTAGGTGCAGAACTTGCCGAAACAGGTGCAATAAACAAGGGATTTCTATATTCTGAAGCAGGCCAAGCGTTAGCTGCATCTTCTTTTTCTACAAGACATCTGGTATAACTACAGAAAGTAACATTAGGGTCATTTGAGGCTGTATTTCCCCAAATAATTGAATTTGTGGCACTTGCACTGCCACCATTTGGACCTCCAACAAATAAAGAAATTGCACCACCTTTTGTAGTAGCTTTATTTCCGGCAACGGTTACATTTGTTAAAGAAATTTGACCTCTACTAGCAACGTAAAAAGCACCACCTTCTTGACTGGCAAAATTTCCACTAACTATAGCATTAGTTAATTCCAATTGATAACTAGTACCTATTACGCCAACATCTACATAAATAGCTCCACCAATTTTTGCAGTATTATTTTTAATAATAGCATTTCTTATTTTTGGTTGTTGATGTCCATAAATTCCACCACCATTTTCAACTGCTGAATTATTTGTTACAATAATATTTTCAAAAATTGGTGCACCTTGATACATAAATAAGCCACCACCCTGATTATTAGCATGGTTATTTATTATTTTTAAATTTTTGCATGTAATATTTGCTCTGAGAGAATAGAATCCGGCACCTGAAACTCTACTAACAAGCTGTCCATTTACGTAATAAGAAGTATTTGTACCATTTGCTTTTCCTCGTTGAATCGTAAAACCATCTAAAGTAGCCCCATCTACTTTGGTAGAGGCAATTATTACATGATAGCAAGCATTATTCCCATCTAAAATAGTTGTATATGTTTCCCAATTCCTATCTGAGAAAACAGGATTTCCTGTGTTTGGAAAACCTCCATAAATCAAAACACCTTTTTTCATTACAAAAGAATTATTTTCTCCATCGCTAACACTAGGATAAACAGAATTTGCATCATTAACAGTATCAATATTATATCCGGCAGCAGTCCACTGTGGAGTATAAGTTCCTTGTGCTACAAAAACAGAATCTCCCGAAGCGGAAATATTGATAATATTTTGCAAATTTCCTGATGCATTCGCCCACGATGAACCATCTCCTACTCCTCCTTGTTTTACATAACGAGTAGTTTGTGCATTAACAATAGAAAAACAAAATGTTAAAAATACAAATAATAAAATATTCTTTTTCATAAAAACTTTAATATATTTTGCAAAGATACAATATTTTTTTGAAAATTTCATCAAACAAGCTAAAATTGTTATTAAATATGTAAAGTTATCGACAATTAAAAGAAAAAATTTTATTTAAAAAAAATTTCTTTTATATTTGTATTTTATGTTAAATTCAAAAGGTATTGAATAATGAAAATTAAAAATCTTATCACTTTTGGAGTTGTTTTATTAACATCGCTTCAAATATTTTCCCAGAAAATCAGTAAAGAAAACGTTGCAAATTATTTTGATGCGGAATCGTATATTTATGAAAATAATTATGAAGAAGCATTAACATTATTTTTAAAAATTGAAAAAGATTGTCCAAATAATGCAAATCTTCAATATAAAATAGGATATTCTTATCTAAATTCTTTAAGTAATCAAATTTTTGCTCACGAATATTTAATAAATGCTGCAAAAAATATTTCAGAAAATTATAATTATGATAAAAGTTATGAAGAAATTGCTGCTCCTATAGAAACACATTTATACTTGGGTATATCTTATAGAGTTCATTACGAACTTGATAAAAGTTTACAACAATTTGATACTTTAATGCAGATTATTAATAGAAAATTTATCGAAAATTCAAAAGATAAAAAACAACAAGCAGCTATTCAATTTCTTAAATCATTAGTAACCAGAGAAATAGAAATCACAAACAATGCAATTATTGCAATCAGTACAAAAACCGATATAAAAGTTACAAATATGGGTAGTATTATCAATGGAAAATATTCAGACCATTCTCCATTAATTAATAAAGCCGGTGATAAATTTTATTTTAGTTCAAAACGTCCAAAGGATAATGAAGCGCCAATAAATCAAGACGAAGATATTTTTTATTGCGAAAAAAATGATAAAGGAGAATGGTCGGAACCAATACGATTAAATTCGATAATCAACGATGAAGAAAAAAATGAGGCAATTTGTAATTTTACAGAAGATGAAAAAAACATAATTTTTTTCCGATGCGGATATGATAATACCGGAGATGTTTTAATTTCTAAAATTTTAGGTAAAAATAATTATTCAATTCCTGAAATTTTCAGAAAAGATTTACAAAGTAAAGATAGAGAAACTCATGCCAGTTTTTCCAGAGATTTAAAACAAGTTTTTTTTACGAGTAACAGAAAGGGAGGGAAAGGCGGAAGAGATATTTATGTATCACGAAAATTACCAAATGGAAAATGGGGTAAAGCTATTTTATTGCCAGATAATATCAACACAATTTATGATGAAGAAGCTCCTTTTATTCACCCTGATGGGGTTACTTTATATTTTAGCTCAAAAGGACATAATTCTATTGGCGGATACGACATTTTCAGAGCAAAAATTAAAGCTGACGGAACTTTTACAGACCCTGAAAATTTAGGCTTTCCTATCAACACCACAAACAATGACGTAAGTTTTACAACAAACGATGAATCAAGTGTTGCTTATTATTCTTCAAATCGAAAAGAAGGATATGGAGACCTTGATATTTATCAAATTCAATTTATTAATACAAAAAATAACGAATTAGTTTATAAAGGAGTAATTTATAATAATTTGAAAGAAATAATTCAAAATGGGAAAATAATCGTAACAAAAAAATTATCTGAAGAACTCGCAGGAATTAGCAGAACAGACTCAACCGGAACTTATAATATAAAACTTGAGAACAATTCGGATTATCTCCTATCCTATTCTGCTCCCGGTTATTACAAAGAAATTACATATAAAACACCAACCCTTGACGAATTTGTGCAATATAAAAAAAACTTTATTCCCATAAAACTTCAAGATGCAATTTTAAAACCATATCATCAAACCGATACTGTTTATTTTTATGTAAATAATTATGATCTATTAGATGATGCCACTACTGTATTAGATAGAAATTACAAAAAATATGATAAAAATATTAATACAAATCATATTAAAACAATCTTTAATATTGAAAGTGTAGGTGAAGACGAAAATATTGATAAACTTCGTTATGAAACAATTTGTTCATATTTTGCAACAAAAAATATTAACAAAACAGACATTTTTTTAGATAATAATTATTCAGATAAAGAAGAAAGAGTTATCTATGAAATTGTTGTGAAAGAAATTCCTATTGAAGAAATTTATCGAGAAGACATTTATATTGCTAATATTTTATTTGCTTTCGACAAATATAATATTAAAACTTGCTATAATGATAATCTTGATTTTTTAGCAGATTATTTGAACGTAAATCACGAAGCTATACTTGAAATTAACGGGCATTGCGATTATAAAGGTTCGACCGAATATAATTATGTACTTTCTTTTAATCGTGCTACAACAATAAAAAATTATTTAGTTGCAAAAGGAAATAATCCTCAAAATATTATAATTTCTAAATTTGGAAAAGACCATCCATATACCGACCAAATGTATCCTGACGGAAGAGATTTTCCTGCCGGCAGAAGACTAAACCGCCGTGTTGAATTTAAAATGATAAAACAAGGTTCAACAGGGAATTTATACGTAACTGATTACGATATTGAAAAAGGCGAGGCAATGCCTAAATTATTAAATTCTGTAAATGTAATTCCAACATCCGAATTAAACAAAGTTTCCGATAAAAAAAGAAAAGCTGATGAAATTGAAAAAACAGAAATAATAAAAAAGAGGGACAATTCTACAAATTCTTCTGAAAATAATAATATTCAAAAATCTACAAACAACAGTATCTTATCAAATAAATTTACTATACAACTTATTGCACTTCAATACGAAAGACCATTAAGTAATTTTGAAAATGTAAAAGAAATTAAAGTTCATCATTCAGAAATAGACGATTTATTCCGTTATTATGTTGGCGAATTTAACAGCAAAGAAGAAGCTCAAAAAGCGACTGCTGAATATAAAAATTTAGGTTATTCTACTTTTGTTCGAGATATGAGTTTTTTAGATGAAACTTTTAAAAAAAAACAAGATTCGGAAAGTATAATTTCTGCTATGGAACAAAAAAAAATCTCAAAAGAAATAAGAAAATCTGAAAATCAGGAGAAACTATCAAATTCAAATAATAATAATATCGAAAAAACCACAAATAATAATCAAAACCTAAGTATTCCTGAAAATAAAAATATCACTTCGTCAAAATTCACCATTCAAATTATTGCTCTACAAAACGAAAAACCGTTAGATCTTTTCAATGATATTGAAGGAATAAAAATACATCAATCGAAAAAAGACGAATTGTTCCGATATTATGTCGGCGAATTCAACAGCAGGGAAGAAGCACTAAAATCAGTTTCAATTTATAAAGATTTAGGCTATTCTCCTATCATTAGGGATATGAACTTTTTAAATGATTGATTTTTGATTAATGGTTTTGAGATTTGAGTAGTGAGATTTGAGCCATTTTCGCATAGTTATGTTTGGAAAAATATAGATATAAAAGACCTTGTTAAAAAAACGGTTTATGGAGCAGGTAATTTTACTTTATTCAAACACCTCTAGATTGAACAACGACAATAGCTATGATTAATTCTTGAACTTCAATTTCCATTCTTCTTTTTGCTGTTTTGTAACTATTTGAACAAAATTCTAAATAAAAAAGACAAATGTTTACAATGTCTAAAAATATAAATTTTTGATTATTAATGATTTACAAATTTGATTCTAAAAAAACATCTTCGTAGCCCAGAGCTTTTAAAATATATTAAACTGTCACCAAAATATACAAAATATGATAAAAAATTCGTAGTCCTCATAGTTGATTTATGTAAAACGCAAACATCGTTATACAAACAGTTTATACTTTGTGAGTGGTCAAATTGGGGAAATTTTGGAGATTAAAAATTATACTAAATTGCTACATAGTAGTAAGATTAAACAATATTTTCAACAATAACATGTCTAAATGCCATATTGTAGATTTTTTAAAATAATATTATTTGCTAATTTGATAGCGTTTTAATATTAATAGTTTATTATCATCCATTTACAATTTGCATAAAACAAAATATAAATAAATTTAATTTTATAAATATCTATATTTAATTCCATTATCCCCACCTAAATAATTACGTTTAAATAATCATGCAAAAAATTGCTATTGTTTTTTAAAAAATACGCGGGTCAGGATTTTAACCTTTTTCATACTTATTTATGGTTGATTTGTCTGTTGTGTAAATTTACTGCTAACGTTATTAAATAAAAAAAGACTGACAAAAAAGTCAGTCTTCCATCTAATATTTACAGTCAAATATATTACTTAACTATTGATTTGAAACTTTCGTTTTCAAAATATTTTATAAATTCAACGTCTTTAGCTGCGAAATTTTTCAAAGAAGCATCTTTTTGAACAGCTGTTTTCAAATTATCTATTAACATTTTATCATCTGCTTTTCGTGCTCCTGCAACTGCTTTTAAATAATAAGCCATTGCTGTTTCTTTATCGTTACCACCGTCTAAAGTAGAAGCTACATTATCATATTTTTTAGCCAAAAGTTTTGCTAAAGCTGCATTGAAAACGTTTTGATTTCCATAGAAATTTACTGCATTTTCGTATTGACCATGTTTAATACTTAAAACACCTTGACCTGCACTTGCTTCAGGAACTCCTGTTGCTGCTTTGTAGTTTGTTTCTGCTTCCGCTAAATTTCCTTCTACTAATTGAACATTCGCTAAATTATTTAGAACTGTAGCATTAACCCCCAATGATTTAGCTTTTTCTATTGCCGTTTTTGCAGCAGAATAATTTTTCTTTGTATATTGAACAACTGCTAAATTATTAAAACCTCTCCAATCTTTTGGATCGCGTTCTGTTACTTTTGTATAGATATCTAATAATTTGTCTAAATCAGTTGTTTTTGAACCTAAATACAATAATTCTTCAATTGTTAATTTTGAAGCATCTTCTTTATATATATTTTCTATTTCGTTATCATCATGACCTATTTTCATAACATTTACCGTTAATTCAGATTTTCTTAAAGTAGGAAGAATTACTTTTTCCAATTCTTCAAATGTTTTGGTCATATTTCTAATTTCCTGTTCACGTTTAATTGGGTCAGAGTTCATATTTACAACTCTTAAAATCATGTCTTTATCAGCTAAATCTGAATTTTGAACTGCAGTTTTAAAACCTTCCCAATCTTCATTTGTAATTAGATAGTTAAACATGTTTTCACCAACTTCTTTATATTCTTTTTTTACAAAATTTTTGATAGCACCATCACGACCATCAACAACTTTTTGATTAAAATCTTCAGCACCTTCCGGAGATGTAAAAGAAGTTACTTTTATATTTTTTAATTCTAAACGATTTTCAGCATCTTTTGTTGATTCGATATAACTTTTTAAATCTACATATTCTTGTTTTTTAGTTTGGTCGTTTTTTAATGCCCATTGATTTTTATCATAATTGATAGCTCCAGATTTTACTTCAGAAATATCTTTTACAAATTTATCTTTTGCATTACTTCCGTTTCCGACTAATTGAACTAAATCCGGAGTAGCAACAATACCTTCAGCAACTATTTCAGGAGGAAAATCTTGAGATTTTGTCCCTTTTGAACCGGTAATTCTTAATTCTAAATGAGCTCTTCTCATATTTGGAGTGTAATCAAAAGTTTCATTATAAGAGAAGTCGCCTCCTGCTTTATAGTTAATAACTTTTGCATTTCCTTTAATTTTTTCTCCTTCAACAAATACTTGGGTTAACGCTTTTTCTCCACCTTCATATACTATTGTCGGTGTGATTGTAGCTGATACTTTTTTGTTGAAATATTTTTCAGGAAAATGTCCGTTAATAGAAACATTTACTTTCCCATTGTGCATTTCTAAAACTTCAGGAGTAACTTTATAATTTATATCATCTGCTTTTTGAACCATTTTTTTAAGTCCATTACAGTTTGTCATAAACACTACTGTCGAAATTGATAAAATAACTAATATTATAGCTTTTTTCATAATAAATTTATTTTAGTTTTATTTATTTTATATTTAATACAAAATTAACAATTATTTTCTTTTTTTTAAAATTTTTTTTAAAATTTTTATTTTTTTTTATTCTACTATTATTTTTTTTGTAATAAATTCATCTTTGTAATAAAAATAAATAAAATAAATTCCTGGTTTATAATTGTTTATATCAATAATTATTATTGGATTTATTTTTGATGTTGAATAATTTATTTTTCCTAAAATATCCACAAGTTCTATTTTTTCACATAATTTTTCTGAAAAACAGATATTTATGAATTTATTTGCAGGATTTGGATAGATAGAAATGTCTGAATTTTCAGATTTTTTCACATTTGTTAAAAAATCTATATAAACAGAACTGATTGTTTCGCAACCATAAAGATTTGTAATTGTTACATAATATGTTCCGACAGATAAATTTTCAATTGTCTGTCCGTTTTCTCCATTACTCCATAAAATTGAAATTTCTTCTGAAATATAACCATTAACAATAACAGTTGCTGTTCCATCAGAAGCACCTGCATTAGAAGCCGGTGTTAATGAAATCTCCAAAATTACAGGATTTTCTGCCTGCATAATTGTAATTTGTGAAAAAACTTCTCCGCAATTATTTTCAGAACTAAAATAATATGTTCCAGGTGTATTTATAGTTGCTATATTTGTAATTTCTTGATGAGAAAATTGTGTCGTCCCTCCCCAATAAATGGTTCCATTCTCTCCTCCTATTGCCGTAAGTTCCATAGTATTGTCTCCACATAAATAAATTCCGTTGTCAGTTTGTATCTGAATTGGACTTGGATTTTGAATTACATTAACAGCTAATTCTGCCCTTGGACTTTTACATACTTTCTGAACTGTAATATCCCAATCATAAAAATAATAATAATAGGATGGTTCATCAGCATTATTTCCTGTAATACTTAATACGTCAGGAACTAAGTATGGATAACTTGCGCCTGAATTATTACGATATAAGTTTATGGCAGAGGTTGAAGTAACAATTAATTTGTACCCTGTTCCTTGAGATACTGAAAAATTCAGGTCTATTCGCGTTCCATTTGTTGCACTTGAAGGAATTGAAACATTAATTGATTGAATAACCGTTCCTTGTGAATTTTGTAATTGAATTGTTCGTGTAATATTTCCGGTTGCATAAACTAAAACAGAATTGATTTTAAATGGTTGATATGCGTCAAAAGTTAATCCCCATGATGTGTTTGTCCCTGTAAAATTACCTCCTGTGCCAAAATTTTTATTTGGAGCACCTGCGACACTATTGTAATCATTTTCCAAAACCATTGCTTCTACATAAAAATTATGAGAATTATTTGCAAGATATTGATATGAATTTCCCGTATTAATAATATTACCGTTTTCTGAAGTATTAAACCAATTTAAAGTTCCTGTACCCGAAACTGTTAATTCTACTGAATTTCCTTCGCAAACTGTGATTCCATTTACTAATGGAGTAGCAGGACTTTCAACAGAAATTTGAGTTTCGGAAATATATGTATCGTTTCCATTACTGTTTGTAGCTGTTAAAGAAACAAAAAAATTTCCATTCTGTACAAAGTGATGAATTGGATTAATTTCTGTAGAAGTTGTGCCGTCACCAAAATCCCATAAAAGACTTGCAAAATTTGTTGATGAATTTGTAAAATTAACTATTCCATCACAAGTTTCTGTAACGTTAAAAATAAAATTTGCTACCGGTAGGTTTAAGTTTTGATTTACAATAATATATAATTCTCTGATTAAAGTATCATTTCCTAATTGATTTGAAACAATAAGAGAAACTGTAAATGTACCGATATTAACATAAGTATGTATCGGATTATTTTCTGTTGAAGTTTCACCATCTCCAAAATCCCAGAAATAATTAACTGCATATTGAGAATTATTAGTAAATGTAACATTTTCGCCTTCTATAATTGTAGTAGGCACAGCAATAAAATCTGCAATAGGTGCTAAAGGTGGTATCGGCAAAATATTTTCATTAATTGAAGGGCTTCTGTCTTGTTTTGTTCCTACTATAGTTATTAAATTTCCATTAAGTGCTTGGAAATTAAGCGTAACAGAACTATTTGCTCCACTCCATTTTGCATCTAAAAGAACATTATTAGAAGAAACTGCAATATAAGAATATGGTTCTGTTGAAACTTCAAGATTTGTAGCACCTTGCATTGGAATATCAAAATTCATACTTAAAGGTTCTGGTTCTGTCAAATAAGGAATTAAAGAAGGGTCGCCTGAATTATGATAAATTTCCCAATAATATTTTTTGTATGATGAAGTACTTGCCTGAACCGCTGTGTTTCCTTTAAAAACCATTTGTGCTCCGGAAGTGTACCAATCATTAAAATTTTCTCCATGAGTATGCCAAAGAGCATCATATATTCCTAATCCGGTATTTGTGTAAGTATGATTTGGTGCATTAGTTGCATTTATTGAAATAGAAGTCAAACCTAATCCCCAATAAACATCCTCATTCCAATACGAAGAATTACTGCAACCTATATAATTTATTGCTCCTTTATTTGCAGTATAAATAACTTGTTCGCCAAAAGCGTCTGTTGCATGGTTAAATTGATATGACAGACAGCAATTTCCAATCATAAAAGCATATTTATCTTTATTATTCCAACCTGCAATATCAGCATTTCTAATTGAAGGGTCATACCAGCCATAATAATCACAATGAGCGGTATAATTTGCAAATCCGACTCCTGCCGAAATTTGACTATTAATTGCAGGTTCTGCTTGAGAACTATTACTTCTTATTCCTGTTGTATAAGGACCTGATTGATAATGATTTGAACCGTCATAATAAGCATAAATATTTGTAAAATCATTTGCGGTGGTAAGATAATTTTGAGTTGCATAATATACAGCAGCATCGGCATGAGAAGGTCCGTAACTTGAATCATCACCTCCAATAATTATTGCTTTATTTAGATAACTTCCGTCTCCAAATGTATATTTTTCGTAAGGAATAATTTTATCTAAAGCATTTTGGAGTTCTGTCGTTGTATTTGCCGAAATTCTTCCATAAAACATATCAGGTAAATAATCGCTTGAACCATCAAAAGTTACAAAATATAAATCTGTAATATGGTCGTTTGCAGGAGTTGTTGCTAGTGAGGCAAAAGCCGGAATTGCATAGTTTCCATTATGATCGCCGATTATTAATACATACAATGGTGCAGGATCATCGTTTGTTGCTGATGTATATAAATTTTGTAAATATGATTTAATTGCAGTATTACTTGCAGCAGTAATTCCTGAAGTCGGATAATATTCAATTACATTATATCCCATTTGAGTTTTCCATTGAACAAAAGGTTGTAAAGTTGCTTGAAATGTTTGGTTTGCAACGATAACATATTTTATTGGCTTTGAAAAATTTGATTGACTATCTTTTGTCGTCATTAATGGAGTATAATTAAAAAGATTTTCCGAAACAGAAAAAATTGGAGAATGATATTTTGATTTCAAGTCATTTGTTTGAGAAATATCTGCATTTTTAAATGAAATTTCAAAATTAATATTATTATAAACTATCAAAATATTTTCCACCGGATTATATCGATATGGGCGAATTTCCATTCTCCCCACTCCTATTCCTCGTTGAATACCAAAATATTCTGCTGTTACCAGTTTGGAATTTTCAAATTCATTTATATTATAATAATTTTCATTTTTCACAAAAATAATATCGGAAGGATCTGTACTTTTACTATACGATGGTTGTGTTGGTTGAATTTTATGAACTCCATAATCATTCAAATTTATATATTCGATATTATAGCTGTTAATTATAACTTGAATTTCTTCACAAATCGGGACTTCTATCAACTTACTAAAAACCGGAAGTTCTGCATTTCCAACATTATTTGGTGCAATAGATCCATCAATTTTCATACTTGAAAATTCTCCATTTTCAGAAATAAAATTTGTAAAATTTATTTCTTTTATCTGTAAAGTTGCATTAAATTCTGTTTGTTGAGAATTATTTAATATTACTTTTGTTTGAGGTGAACTTAATGTGATTGTTATGTCTTGTTGTGAAAATCCATATAAACACAAAATCAAAACAATTAAAGTTAAAACAGTCTTTTTCATATTTTTATTTTTTTATCTTTTATAAACATTGCAGGCAATGTCTTTACATAGTAATTATAAATTACCTTTTATCTTTAATTCATTAAGTTTATCATCAGCCATTTTGTTAGCTCTTTCGCTATATCCGCAAATATCGCCAACATTTTGTTTCCCAAAAATATTACAACCTGTATATTTACAGCCTCTTAAAGTTGAATTTAATGAAAGATAACCTAGAACCGTTCCAACATAATTATTTGCATCAATCATAGACATTCGCACAGAACTTGTATGTAGCAAACTTCCTTCGCCACAAAATCCACAGAGAACTGCACAATAATCATTTCCTTTTACAGTCGCATCTTTAATTATTACATGAGCAATTTCTGCATTTTTGATATATCCAAAAAATCCTGTATAGTTTTGATTATCGTTTATTATAAAACCTGATATTGTTTTATAATTTCCATCAAAATTTCCACTGAAAACATAATTTGAATCAGCTTGATTATTTGAATTTCTACCACCAATCGGAACAAAATTTATTGAATCTTTAAAAACAATCTCATTTTGTAATTTAAAAAACCTTCCTTTACAATTATTTCTCTGACTTTGGCGCACGAAGTAAGAAAGTGTGTCTAAATCTTTTCGATTATTCAACAAAATAGCATCATTTTTGTCGCCGGTACCTTTAAGACCCGGAATAAAAGCATCTTTTTTTTGAGAATTTTGAGAAAAAGCAAAAAGACTTAAACTCATTACAAAGATAAAACAATATGCCAATTTCATATTATATAGTTTAATTTACAAATTTAATAAAAAAATCTAAAATTACAAAATAATAATAATAATAATAATAATCCCTTAAATCTGCAAAAAAATTCACAGCTATTTAATATCACAATATATGTTAATAATTTTTCATTAAAATTTAAGAAAAATCCTTTGTGTATATCAATGAATATTAGGCTATTAAGATTTTATTTGCAGATTTAAGGGATTATTATTATTTCTTAAATCGCAAGAAACTCCCCAACGGTAATTTCTTTGAAAATTTATCTTCAAAATAAATTTCTCCAAATTCTGTATTAATTTCTTTAAAGTATTGATTTACAAGATTATTAAGAATTAAAGGTGATAACCCCATAGAATATAAATTTAAAATGAAAAATGAATTTTCATTTTTTAATAATTTTGAGCACAAATTGATAAGTTCGTTGAGATTTTTTTCGAGAATCCATTTTTCGCCCTCAGGACCACGACCAAATGCCGGCGGATCAAGAATTATTCCGTTATATTTTTTATTTCGGTTTACTTCCCGTTTTGCAAATTTCAAGGCATCATCAATAATCCACGAAATTCCGGTCAAATTACTAATTTTCATATTTTCATTTGCACGATTTACAACCGGTTTTACAGAATCTACATGTACTACTTTCGCTCCTGCCTTACATGCTGCTAAAGACGCTCCACCTGTATATGCAAACATATTTAATACATTGTAATCTTCTAATAACGAATCACTTATACATTCGTTGATATAATCCCAATTTACAGCTTGTTCCGGGAAAATTCCAATATGTTTAAATGTATTAAATGATAAATGAAATTTTAAATTTAATTTATCATAACAAATTTCCCAATTATCTGGCATTTCTTTTTTCTTTTTCCAATAACCTTTCTCGCCATTACAATTCTTTACATCTAAAATAAATTTTGCATTCGTTAATTTTTCCCACTCATATTCCGATAAATTTTTATTCCAAATAGCTTGTGGTTCCGGACGATACAAAATATATTCTCCAAAACGTTCCAATTTTTCAAAATTTCCGCTGTCTATTAACTCGTATTCTTTCCAATTTGTTGGCGAAATGTTCATTTTTCCTAAAAAACTATATAATTAATAATAATTTTTTTATTAATTTGTTCGAAAACCATCATTCCAAACTAAGTTAAAGTTTTTTATTTCCCATATATAAATTCTTCAAAAGTAATATGTTCTCGTTCTAAATTTGATAAACATTCTTCATACAATAGTCTTTGAAATTTCAAAATTTCATCATTCGTAAGTATAACAGCACCTTCTTCACATTCTCTTTCGTTAAGATATTCAGCGATCATTTTAAGATTACCAATAGCAATAGCTCTCGCCACGCTTATCTGATCCCATGCAGTAAAATCTTCTGACATAATAAGTGGAATTTTTTTATTCATTTTTACCTCCTTTTTTTATAAATTTTCTTTGTTTCATGGCTTCAAATATAATAATAGCAACAGAAGTATTTACATTCAATGAATCAATAATTCCTAACATCGGAATTTTAATTCCAGTATCGGAATTTTTAATCCATTTTTCGGGTAAACCTGTAGCTTCTGTTCCAAAAACGAATGCTATTTTCCCTGTCATATCAGTTTCATAATAATAATTAGAATTTTTTAATTCTGCTGCAAAAGATTTTATTTTATTCTTTTTCAACCATTCTAAAGTTTCATTAAAATCTGCACAAACCACATCTAGCGAAAAAACACAGCCTAATGATGCTCGAATGGCATTTGCATTATAAATATCTGTATGTAAGTCCGTTATAATAATTCCAGAAACATTAGCAGCATCGGCAACTCTACAAATTGCACCCAAATTTCCGGGTTTTTCTACGGCATCTAAAATAATAAAAACAGAATCTTCTGAAATTTTCATTTCTTCTAATTTTTTTTCAGGACGTTTTCCCAAAGCCACGACTCCCCCTGTTGTTTCTCTAAAAGCAATTTTTGAAAAAACATTTTTCGTAATCTCACAAATTTCGCATTCTACAATTTGTTCTCCAATAATTTTTTCTAATTCAAAATAAGAAATAATTTCAGGACAAAAAAATATTTTTAAAATTTCTACTTTAGCTGTAATTGCAATGCTTATTTCTTTTAATCCTTCAATAATAACTATTCCTGCTTTTTTTTGTAAAGTAGGTTTATTCAAAAAATTAGAAATTTCTTTTATATTTGAATTTTGACAACTTGAAATAAAATTCATTTTATATTTCTTTAAGTGATTTTATTATTTCAATTGGATTTTTTGAAGAAAAAACTGCATTTCCTGCTACTAAAATATCAGCACCGGCATTTATTATTTTTGTATAATTTTCTAAATTTACACCGCCGTCAACTTCAATTTTTACATTTGGATTAATTTCATCAATCAATTGTTTTAATTTTTTAATTTTAATTAAACTATTTTCGATAAATGATTGTCCGCCAAAACCCGGATTTACCGACATTATTAAAATTAAATCGACGTATGGCAAAATATTTTCGAGAAGATTTACATTTGTATGCGGATTCAAGGCAACACCTGCTTTCATTCCAAGTTCTTTGATTTCCTGAATTGTTCTATTCAAATGTGTAGATGCTTCATAATGAACCGTTAGTATATTTGCTCCAGCATTTTTAAATTCTTTAATATATTTCTCAGGTTGAACAATCATTAAATGAGTATCCAAGATTTTGTCGGTTTTTTTTCTAATTTGTTTAATTATGGGTATTCCGAAAGTAATATTTGAAACAAAAACACCGTCCATTATATCTAAATGTAACATTGAGGCACTACTTTCATTCAACATTTTTATATCTTTTTCAAGATTCATAAAATCTGCTGATAATAATGAAGGCGATATTTCAATATTTTTCATTTTATTGACATTATTTTTTATATTTTCACAAAAATAACATAATTTTCAGAATTAACAAATAAAATTAAACTAATACTAAACCGCTGTAATAATATATAAGATTATAAACAAATTATTCAACTATAGCTTGGTTTAGAAATAAATATTATTATCTAACTTGATAGCGGTTTAGTATAATAGCAGTATTTAAACATTAACTTGTAAACTTTTTTAGGACAAGACAGTTGAGAATTTTTGGAAAAATTGAGACAGATGTATTTTATGTGGAGTGTCATAGAATACGAGGGGGTAGTGTGATAAATGAAAGGTGGGTAATAGCCTTTCTCTAATTTAATTTCTTGAATTCTTTATAACTTTCAACAATTTGATAATCCTCAGGTATGTTGAATAAATTTTTATCAGGTTTGCCTTTTTTTATTTTTTTTGCAACATGTGTAACAATACGTTCTTCAGAAAATCCTCTTACTCCCGGAAAATAAAACGAATACTGCAATAAAATTCCGTCTATTTCACTAAAACCAAAAGATTCGTTTAAACACTTAGGTACAATCATTTTTGTCGTGTAAAACAAATCTAATGCACTTGTATCATTAGGAATATGAAAATTCGCTTGTTTACAATTATAACCTGAATTTTTTTTCGTTTTGTTTGAATATATTATTTCTTTTTGTTCCCGATACTTTGATACCTTTTTTAAGCTATCAAGCTCTTCTTTTGACAGTTTTACTCCATATTTTCCAAGCTTCTTAAGATAAATCATTGATTGGTCTTCAAGATTAATTATGGTTATTGAACCGCCTTTATCACGATAAAAATAAGTTTCAATACGGACAAATTTATCATTAATATAAATAATTTCTTTACTCGAATTCTTTATTCTGTTATTTGTCCCAATTTCTGTATCAAAAGATTCGTAAGTAATAGTTCCATAAAAATTTGATTGCGATTTAACAGATACCGATAAAAAAACACAAGCTATAAAAAATAATAAAATTCTAAAATTATTCATTGTTATTTATTTTTGTTATCTCCAATTTTTTTTGTATAAAAATTTTCGGTAAATGTAATATTTTTTTTAATATTACAAAAAAATAAATTTTTTGGGACAGACGTATTTTATGGGGAGAAAGCAAAAATATTGTGAAGTCTAAAGAGGAAAAAAGCGTTATCAGACACACCTCTTAAATTAGCCCTGAAGAGTTTTATTTTAGCATTA
>JAITXI010000077.1 GCA_031284905.1 Bacteroidales bacterium | reverse complement strand
ATTATTATCGCCAAATCTCCAAATATATTGGTCAAAAGTATCTTGCGTTTGGTCTGTAAATTCGACTGTCAAAGGAGGACAACCATGAACAACATCTACAGTAAAGTCCCAAGTTGGAGCCGGATTTACATTGATAGTAATGGTATCTTGAACAGGTAAATCACCACACATATCGTCAACGGAAATTGTATAAAATGTTGTTTCATTTGGATTTACTATAAAAGGTGAGCCGACAATTGTTCCATCTTGAAGTCGCATCATGTAAGGACCGCCATTACCACCACGAACTGTAACTCTGATTTCAGCATCTTGTCCGGGACAAATTAAAGGAGAGTTTGTTAAAACAGAAACAATTTCCAATGGAGGATTTACTATGATGACAGTAGGTGCAGGTGAATAAGTACAGCCCTTTGAATCAGTAACAGTTAAATAATATGTAGTTGTTGTGTCAGGGTGAACAGTCCAAGCATTGTCGAAATATTCATTTCCAAAGTTATCAACCCAATGATAATTATAATGTTGAGTTCCAAATGGAGTTCCTCCTGTTGTTTGAGTTATTAAGGTATAAGATTGATTATAACAAATTGTGGTATTGGGAATATCAATAGTATAAAGTTCGGTTGGTTGTGATACGGTAATTTCAGAAGTTATTCGACATTGATTAGCATCAAGAACTGTAACTTCATAAATTCCGGCAATAGTAGTTATTGAATTTGTAGTTTGTCCGTCAGGCCATAAATATTGATAAGAAGGCGTTCCTGTTCCGTTTTGAACGTCAATTCGAGCAATTCCATCATTAGAGCCAAAACATGTAGTTGGCTGATTATAAGTTGAGTAAACTAATTCTGTTGGTTCGTTAATTATGAAACTAGCTGTTTCGTAGCAACCAACGGCATCAGTAATTGTCAAAGAGTATTGTCCCATACATAGATCACTGAAGATGTTGGTATTAGAACCCCAACTGTAATGATAAGGTGGAAATCCTCCATGAAATAGCGCTTGTGCTTCACCATTACAACTATGATAACAAGAGTTATCTGTTAGGATTAAATTATCAATAACCATATCAGGGCTAACGGTGAGTATCATAATAGCAGTGTTGCTCGTACATCCATGAGCATCAACAACATATACACGATAAGTAGTAGTTGTATCGGGACGTTCGGTAAGTGATTGTCCGTTTTCAGAAAATTCTTCAGGATTAGGTGTTTCGCTCCAATAGTGTTGGTAAGGCAAAGTTCCGCCTGAAGTTTGAGATTGAATAACAACTTGTGTTCCTTGGCAAATAATCATATCGTTATTAATAGCTGTAATAAGTTCATCAGGTTGTGTAATAATAAAATTTTCTGTAACAGCGCAACCGTTAGCATCATTAATCGTAATAAAATAATGACCGGCTATCAAACTTACTCTATTCAAAGAATTGCTTCCATCATTCCAATGATATTGATATGGCATAGTTCCTCCTTGCAAAGAAATTTCAATATGTCCACTGTGATTATTATAACAAGTTAAATTTTCGTAGCTTGTGTTAGTGATTTCCAATATTTCCGGTTGTGTAATGATAAATGAAGTGTTAGCTGTACAGCCATTAGCATCTGTAACAGTAAGTTCATAACTATCGGCACAAAGATTGGGGTTAATAGCAAGTCCTGAAGCCCAAGAATAGTTGTAAGGAGCAGTTCCTCCGACTGTGATTGCAGTAGCTGAACCGTTGCAAGCATTAAAGCAAGTAACTTCAGTTTTTGATGTTAAGACATTTAAAATAGAAGGCATTAAAACGTTTACGGCAGTTAAAATCGAAGTACAGCCGTTATTATTGATTTGTAAAGAAATATTATGTATACCGGCAGTTCCCCAAGTTACAGTATAAGGTCCATAAATAGAACCGTCTGCACTGATGTTATTTGCGACTCCGTCTCCCCAATACCAAGTAACTATTGCACCATCTGCGGCAACCATGTTTCCTGAATATGCTACCGTTGTGCTTTGTCCGTAACAATTTATAGGAGTTGTACTAAATGTTGATGTTGGAGGTTTTACAAAAGTGATAGTTATTGAGTCGGTAGTAGTACAAGAAGGTTGACCGTTAATTACCACGAAACCAAACGTATAAGTCCCGTAGAAATTACCAATGTTTACAAGTGCGTTAGGAGTTGTAGGGTTTGTAATTGTTGGTAAAGGAGCTCCGTCAGGGCGACTTCCACAGACCCAATTACATTGTGTTCCATTATCAATATTTCCGTTAAAAGTGAAAGTATTTCCACAAACTTGTTGGTCTGCTCCTGCGTATGGGGTCGGAAATTGACAACAACTTGGGTCATTGATTGGTAAAACTGTTACAATAACAGTTGTATCATGAGGGCAATTGAAATCATCAATGATAGTATAAGTATATGGAATTTGTCCGGAAACAGTACTAAATGCAGTAGCGGATCCATTACTTTGTGATATAATAGATGGTCCTGTCCAATTACATCCGGTGTAAATTGGGTCAATATTCCATGTGTTAGATTGCTGACAATTATCAATAATAGCTTGATTAAAATGAATTTCAAATTGATTAACATATCCATCATCAGCCATTAAATTGTCCACAATACTAACCGACCAAGTTCCATTAAGTGGACAACCTATAAAAGGTGAAAATCCATTTGTTGGAAGTAATACCGTAGAATTAGGAACTGTATTACTATAAAGTCCACTACAAGCCTGATTTAAAGTCATTGTTCCGTTAGGAGCCCAAGTATATGGCAGTACTTGACCGCCATTTATAGGAATTCCCGTGTTAGGGTCAATAGCACAACCTGAATCACATAGCCCGCAATAGTCATCAATTGGATAACCAAGATAAGCCGAACCACAACTTTGACTACCATATTGAATTAAATTTACCTGACTTCCGTTAGGGCAAGTAACATACATAGATAAGTCTCCAATATATGAATGTTCCATATATATAACTATAGACACAATATCACTAACAGATGATATTACGCAAGCAGGATTAAAAGAGGTATAAGTAAAGTTAGCAGTTTGAGGTTGTCCTTGCAAATTATCCAAAAAACAATGTGTTTCAAACAATACTTCAGGTTCTGAATATGCCCACGGTTCAACTTCAAAGTTTATTTCGGAGTCATCGCTTCCTCCGCTTCCTCCGCTTCCTCCGCTTCCATCACATGCAGCACCTGCTAATATGAACGGCTCGCCCGGGCAAACATTATCGGGTGCTGTTCCTGAAAATGTAGGTTTTAGGGCAACTCGAAGTCTTATCGGTGTATGCGTAAATGTACAACCATTAATATCAGTTCCAATTACTGTTACTAAATAACCACCACCATTAGTATAATTTGGTAAAACTTCATTATTTCCAACACCGTTTATAAATTGATGTCCACCTTCATGGCTTATATCCCAATGCCAAGTAATATTTTCATCAGTTTGTAGATAGTCTGTATTATTGTTGGGATAATTTCCTATTGCTATTAAAGAAGTTGTTTGACACATATCCAAGAATGTTGTATCTCCGTCTGCTATTCCATTTATTGTAAATGTAAAGGGCTGGCAAGGGATAGCACAAGAAATATGTATAGCAAAACCTCCATAGGTAACACTTCCGTCTGTGTGCCAGACAAATGTAACACAATCGCCTGTTGTTGTATAATTAATGGGAACAGATTGTGTACCACCCATGTTAGAAACAAGAGTTGCTCCACTTGCTGAGCTATTGTTATAAATAGTCATGTGGTCAAACGTAGCAGATTCACAAGCCCACGATTGAATTTGAATATCCAAATGTACTCCGGGAGTGGGACTACAAAAAGTAACAGTATAATCTTCAGAATTACCATAACTTCCGCTAGGACCGCCTGAATCATATAACATAAAATTACAACCACTAAGTGTTTGCCCATTTACTTGGTTCATATTATATGAAGTTTGAGCAAATAAACCTAGGCTCAATATAACAAATGATATTAAAAAAAATATTTTAGTTTTCATGGCTTATATAATTATTAAATTGTTCGGTAATCATTTTATTTGATAACATTATTAACACTTTTCCTGAATCTCCAATTCTATATGAGCTTGTATTGTTTCCATCAGAAACATCATAAAGAAAGACATTAAAATTCGCTAAATCTCCCATATCAATATCTTCAACATTATTTCCAACTGTTTTTGTTGTTCTGTCAAAATATTTAAGATATGGTAAATTTTGACATTTTTCTAATCCTACTTCTTTTATTACATAACTATTATCAAGATACCAATTTAAAAAAATTAGTTCTTGTGGTGCATTTGTTTGTAAATAAGAAAAATATTCTTGTTCGAATACTTGATTTAATCTAGGATCAACATAATGTGAAGTCTGTGCTTGCAAACTATATATTGAGCTTGCTGCAAAAAACAATAATATTAACAATAATTTTTTCATAATAATGAGTATTTTATATTAAGACGGTAAAATTTTATTTTGGTTGCGTATTATAAAAAATATTTTTTCGATTCTTGCCAAATTTTTTCCATTTCTGCTAATGATAGGTCTTTTAAATCTTTTCCTTTGGCAATTGTCTGTGATTCAAGATAATTAAATCGATTGATAAATTTTCTATTTGTTTTTTCTAAAGCATTTTCCGGGTTAATATCATATAGCCTTCCTGCATTTATTACTGAAAATAAAAAATCACCAAATTCGCTTTCAATATTTTCTGTATTTTTATTTTTTATTTCTTCCATTAATTCATGGTACTCTTCATTTATTTTTCCCCAAACTTGCTCTTTTTCTTCCCAATCGAAACCTACATTCCGTGCTTTATCTTGTATTCTGTGTGCTTTTATCATTGCCGGCATAGAATCGGGAATGCCTCCAAGCACAGTTTTTTCCTTTCCTTCTTTTAATTTTAATCTTTCCCAATTTTCAGAAACATCTTCGGCTGAATTTACTTCCACATTACTAAAAATATGCGGATGACGAAATATTAACTTTTCATTAATGCCTTTAATCACATCAAAAATATCGAATTTATTTTTTTCTTCTCCTATTTTTGCATAAAATACGATATGTAGAAGTATATCTCCTATTTCTTTCTTGATTTCTTCATCATTTTCTTTTAATATAGCATCTGCTAATTCAAATGTTTCTTCGATCGTTAGTGTCCTTAAACTTTCGTTTGTTTGCTTTCTATCCCACGGACATTCTTTCCGTAATCGGGTCATTATATCTAATAATTTCTGAAATTCTTCTAATGTCTTATTCATGTTGGAATTTTCTACAAAGTTAAATATTTTTTGTAATATTTATAGAATATTTTTTGTAAAGATTCTAATATGGACTAATCGGGAATGGACGAACAGATTGACGGGAGAACGGATTAAAGTGAAAAATAAAAAAGCTATCTTAAATAAATAAAAATAGCTTTTTTAAATAGAAAAAATGAAAATTTCTTAATTTATTTCAACTTTTCCTTTAATAATTAAATTCTGGTTTGATTTTTTAGGGTCGTTTGAAATTACTGTAATGGTTTTTTGTTGTGCACCTTGTTTTCCGGAAGAATTAAAAGTTACTGTAATATGACTTACTTCTCCCGGTTTAATTATCATTTTTTCAGGGTTTGTTGCTGTACAGCCACATGTAGTTTTAATTTTTCTCAATACTAAGTCACTTTTCCCTGAATTTTTAAAAGTAAAGTTGTAAGTTGCTTTATCTCCTTGTTTTATTGTACCAAAATCGTATTCGGATTTATCAAATTCAATTAAAGGAGCATTTGCTAATTCGTCTGTTGATAAATGAGAAAAATCTTCTTCAATAATTGCATTTATAGAGATTTTATTTTGATTATTTTTTTCTCCATTTAAGATTATACTTACTCTATCGCTGATATTTCCCCAATCATTTTTCTTTGAGCCGTCAAATTGAACAATTATATATCCTTTTTGACCTATCCCGTTTGGTGAACCTTCTAATCTTGTAGGATTTGCAGAGATTGAGATTGATGCAGGGACATCTTCAAAAGAAATATTTATTGGTTCTTGTCCGGAATTTATAACTTCTATGGAATCTTTGACGATTTGAGTATTTAATACTTTTGAAAAAGATAATGCAGAAGTTTTTAATCTCAAGTTCCCATATTCTCTTGGATATAAATCGATTATGTTTTTTTCTCTTGGAATTACTTTTCCTTCAATAGTTAAAATTGTAGTTGGCTTTTCCGTGTTTGATGTTACATTTATATTTTTAATAAATTCGTTAGGTCTGTTTTTAGGGTCGAAAGTTGCATTAACATATCCTTTTGCTCCGGGTTGAATCGGTTCTTGAGAATATGTTGTTGCCGTACAACCGCAGGAGGGTTTAACTTCAGTCAAAACTAGAGGTTTATTTCCTGTATTGGTGAAGTTAAATACTACTGTTTGCAAACCTGTTTCTTCTTTGAAAGTGCCAAAATCGTGTTTTGTCTTTTCCCAAGAAATTATCGGCTGTGATATTGTATTTATTATCGTTGATGTAACAATAATAATTATCAATAATAATTTTTTCATTACAATAAAATTTTTATTTATTTTGTTTTTTCTTGTTGGTTTGTTGTTTTTATTTGAGTCCTGTCAGCATCAACTGTTTTTTGCTCTTGTGCCGGAACTAAATTAGGTTTATCAGGAGTTAAACTACTTCTTTCAGGAGCTACCGTAGTGTTGTCTTGATTAGTAGGTGTTGCTACGGTTGGAACTTCTCCTTCAATTCTTAAATAAGACACCGGTTGAGTTTCGTTAGTTGTAACAGTGATTGATTTGTTAAATCTGCCTGTTCCTCTTCCTTTTGGGTTGTAAGATGCTTTTACAAATCCTTTCTGACCCGGTTGAATTGGCTCTTTTGACCAATCTGCTGATGTACAACCACATGATGGTTTTACGCTTTGTAATACTAATGGTTCATTTCCTGTATTAACAAATTCAAAAGACCATTCTTGAGGTCCGCCATCTTCTGTTACTACTCCGAAATCGTGTGAATTACTTGTCCATGATATTGCAGGACCTGTTTGTTGTGCGAAAATCATTGCTGAAAAAATCAAAGCTAATGACATTAATAACATTCTTTTCATGTTTTTTGTTTTTTTAAATTATTAATTATTTTTGTTATATAATAAGCAAAAATAAAGCCAAAATCGTTATTTTGTTAAATTTTTACAATATTTTTCTGCAATTTTTGCTTTTTCAAACCATTTTTCTCCATATTTTCTTATGAGAGGTTCTTTTAAAAAATCTAAAACATTTATATTCTTTTCTTTACCTTTTATTAAAGCATCTTCGCAAATATCCCATTCATCATAATTTACGGTTTCAATTGTTTCGTATTTTTTTATTCTTATTGGGTATAAATGGCAAGATATTGGTTTTTTAAAATCAATAATTTTTTTGTTATAAGCGGCTTCTAATATACAATAATAAATTTTGTTTTCATCAATATTTGCAAATACACACATTTCTGAATTTTCGCACAAACTTGTAGAATATTCATTTTGAAAGTCTAAACAATAAAAATTATTTTCTTTGATTGCTTTTTTTGCTTCGGGTGTTAAAAATTCTTGAATTTTAGGTAAGATTTTTTTTATTTCCGTAATTTCTTTTTTTGTTAAAGGTGCTCCTAAATCACCTTCTATACAACATTTTCCTTTACATTTCTGTAAATTACAACAAAATTTTTCCTGAAAAACATCAAAATGAACTATTTTATTATCTATGTCAATCATTTTTGATTATTCCGCTTTGCTACATTAGAACTTTGCCGTTGTTACGCTTCACGCCACAAGAGGGCTAAAGCCGTTTACGATTTTAGATTTTATTGTTCAACTTGTAGAGTGGCGATAGCCCTCATGCTAACAAACATCATCTGTCCGTTTCCGGTTTGTTCACCCGTATTTTTTACTTATGTACTTTTTTAATAAATTCTTCTACTTCCGGTACTCCTCCTTGATAAACTAAATATCCATTATATGGTTCTCTTTCTGTAATTTCATCATTTATCGGAGTGAGCATCAATCGTTTTACTTCTTCATGGTCGTCAGTTTGACCTAATGCCCAACCTAATTTTATGTATGCAACTTCCGGTAACATATTTCCTGCCGGAATTATTCCCATAGCCATCATATCTCTACCTGTGTCGTAAACGTACATTTGCACATAGCCCCAAATTGTTTGAAGAGTCATATACATGTGAACACCAGCTTCTTGTGCTCTGCGAATTGCCGGATAAATAAGTTTGTTTACGTGTCCTAATCCTGTACCGACAAAAATTATTCCTTTATAGCCGGCAGCAACTAATCCGTCAATTACGTCAGGTTTCATTCCTGTATAATAATAAACCATTGTTACTTTATCGGAAAAATATGGTTTTATAATTACATTTTTATCGTTACGCCTTGTGTTAAATATTTTTTTGATAGGTTCAACTCCTTTACGGGTAACCATTGCAAGTGGGGTATCTCCAATTGTTCGGAAAGTAGAACGATATGAAGAATGCATTTTTCTTACTCTTGTTCCTTTATGAAGTAGCCCATATTCATCGGAAGTTGGTCCGAACATACAAATCATTACTTCTGCAATATTTCCTCGTCCGGCTGCTGTCATTGCGTGCATTAAATTTAGAGCTGCATCGGAACTTGGTCTGTCAGAAGAACGTTGCGAGCCAACAAGGACAACAGGAACCGGTAAATTTTGACACATAAATGTTAAGGCAGCTCCTGTATGGTGTAATGTGTCTGTTCCATGCCCAATTACGATTCCGTCAATTCCTTTTTCTATTTCATTACCAATAGCTTCTGCTAATTTAATGTATTGTTCGGGACCCATATTTTCGCTAAAAACTGCGAAGATTTTCTCGGTATCTAAATTACAAATATCGGCAAGTTCCGGAACTGCTCCATACAATTCTCCCGGAGAAAATGCCGGTATTACTGCCCCTGTACGATAATCCAATCGTGAAGCAATTGTTCCTCCGGTTCCTAAAAGTTTTACGTGTGGTAATCCTTCTGTGCAGGGAAACTGTTTCTCAGGAATGGCATAATTTGCTACATTATAACCTATTTCTTTAATATCTGTAATTGTATTTATGTCAATTCCGATATTATATCCTGTATTTACTTTTAAAACAATATGAATGTCGTCTGTATTTTCAGCACGCGGTAATACTCTTCCTTTAAACTCTCCTCTTGTAGATTGTATAACTACTTCACCCCAAACTCTAACATTATATTTTTGTAAAATTTCTCTTGCTTTTCCTTTATAGCCTTGTAAATCTTTTCCTTCCATTTTCGTAAATTATATTCTATTAGCAATGTTATTTTTTAATTCTGTTAAATTGATATTTCCAATTGCTGTATCACGGAGTTCTTCCATTATCCAAGCAATCTTATTTTTTGTGTTTCTTTCTTTCGCAACTTTATCAAAGTCGTAGCTTAAAGAGTCAATTTTTGAAAGAATTTCTTCTTGTGAATATTTCTTGAATTTTATTTCAGAAAGGATATTTTCAAAATTATTGTCTATATTAGTAAATATTTTAGGTAACATTTTAAATGCTATTTCACATTCCAAATGATTATTTTTAATGAATTTTAATAATTCTATAATTTTGTTGTAGTCAATTTTAATATTTTGATTTTTTCCTTCGTAGTTTTTAAGAAAATGTCCAAATAATTTTGCGATAAATTTTGGGTTAAAATCTAAATCAATGGTTTGTTTAATAATTGAAAATAAATTTTTGCTTAAAAGATAAGTAAAAGTATCTTCAGGGAATTGCCATTTTTGAAATTGATTTATTCTTTCGCAAACATCTTCGGGAATATTTTTTCTTAATTCTTCCAATTCGTTATTATCAAGTGGAATAGGAGTTGAATCTGTATCCGGATACATCCTGTCAGCTCCCGGTAAAACTCTTTCAAAAATTGTAGTTCCATTTTCAAATGATTTTCTTGTTTCTTTTGGCACGCCTTCAAAAAATGCCATTTTACATCTTTCTTCAATGGTTTCTAATGCTGTTTTTACATCAGCTTCCGGTGCCCAAAAAATTATCAAACTGTCATTTTCTTCATCGGTTTGCATGATTAATTGAATAATTTCCATATCAACAGGTGTTATCGGTTGGTTAGGAAGTTCGTTATGAATCATATTTGGCTTTTCAATACAAGCAATAACTTTTAATCTGTCAGAAATTTCATCTGCAAAACATTTTCCCGGTTGGGTAAAATGAGATAAAATTCCTTTAAATTTTGGAATATTTACTGCGATTAATTTATGATTATTTTCTTTTGCTTGTTTAATAGCTTCGGTTGTTATTTTAAATTCGTCAAAATTCAATTCTGCGTAGTTGGTTTTCCAATTTTGCATTTCATTTTCTGAAGCAAAACGATTTTTGAGTTCTTTTTGAATTGCTAATAATGCCCATTGTCTAAAACACTCATTATGAGTTAATTCCGGAATCCATTTTGTATGAGCAACTCCTTTTATTTCAATTCGTGTACCGCCTTTACAACTAACGTTTACATCTTGACGAGTAGCTCCCATTCCTATTCGGACATTATTTGAAGAACGATTTAAAAATCGGATATAGTCGCAGGCTTCTTTAACTTCGTCTGGATTGACCATATCAGGATAAGTTACTGTTTCTATTAAAGGCATTCCTAAACGGTCTGTTTTGTAAATTCTACGATGACCAATATCACTAATTTCACGGCAAGAATCTTCTTCAATACTTAGTTGAATTAATCTTACTTTTTTATTTCTTAATTGAATTTCACCTTCAACTCCTAAAATTGCTGTACGTTGAAAGCCGGTTGGAATACTTCCGTCAAGATATTGTTTTCTTGTAATATGAACTTCTCCAACTAAATTAAATTTACTTAACATTGTTATTTGCAATGCTTTATTTAATGCTTCTTTATTTATTATAAATGGAGGAGTATCATCAACTTCGTAAGTACAAGCGTTTTCATTATTGATTCTGTAAACAATTTCTTTTTTTGTTTTAAATTCCATTAAAGCTGTGCCGTCATATTCTCCAAGTTCGCTTAAAGTTGGTCTCATGTGACGAACTATTTCTGCATCAAATTCTTCATTTTTATGAAAAACTCCTGCTTTACAATGACAAAATAATTTTTTTTCAGTCAAAAGTTGTTGATGAACTTCTAAACCTGACATAAATCCTATTTTATCGTAAGTTTCTTGAGTAGCTTCTGTTCGTGGCACGTAGCCAATTTTTTCCCTAGTTTCTATATAATTTTTTTCAGGATCAAATTGTGTTTTTTTCATTTTTTTTGAGAATTATTTTTATTCAAAATTATAATAGTTTTAGCTATTTTCAAAATTTTTTATTCTTAAAAATAAATAAAAAAACGAGCAAATTTAATTACTCGTTTTTTTATTAAAATATTAGATTTTTATTAATTTAATATTTGTAGAATTTTCTTGTTTTTTTATTTTTAAAACGTAATTACCTGTCTGTAAATCTGTTATATTTATTGTAGTAAAATCTTCTAAAATTGTACCTTTCTTTATAACTTTACCAAGTATATCTAAAATTTCATAAGTTGTATTTTTGCAATTTGTAATATTTACAAAATTATTTGTCGGATTTGGATAAACAGAAATGAATTTATTTTCAAATTGAGGGGTATTTATGATTCCCTGAGCTGCACAAATAGCCGCATAAGCGTCAATTCGACCGGCACCGATTTGACCAATAAATTCTGAATTTTGAGCATCAACGTTTGTACAAGTTGTTTTTAAAATATTAATTACTTGTTCGTTTGTTAAATTCTGATTTGCCGACCAAATTAAACCGCATAAACCGGCTGCAATAGGACACGACATTGAAGTTCCGGGCATAATATCATAATTTCCTGAAATATTGTAATCACTAGCACCACCGCTTGCTCCCAATAAATCTATCGGTCCGGCTGTACTATAAGTTGTACTTAATACTGAGAATTGACCTAAAGCAATCCCTTCCATGCCAGGTATAGGAATTGACAAACTAAACCCATTATTTCCATAACCACCTGGAGATAAAATATCAACCCAAGTGCCATATTGTGAAAAAGTCGATTTTGCATCATTATAATCTGAAGCGCCGACAGCGACAACACAATTGTAAGCGGCAGGATACATTATTCCATTTGTGGTCATTCCAATCATATTCATAGAACCGTCTCCATTATTTCCGGCAGAAGCCAATAATACGCAACCTAGTTCGTAAGCATAATTTGCTGCATTTGCTTCTGTGGTAGTAGTTTCTTCTCCACCCCATGACATACTAATAATTTTTGCACCGTTGTCGGCTGCATAAGCCATTGCTTCAATTCCTGAACTCATGTCTTCCGTAGAATTTTCCTGTATTTTGATTGCCATAACACTAATTCCATTACCAATGGAGGCTACTCCAATTCCGTTATTTGTTTCTGCTCCTATTAAACCTGCTGTATGTGTTCCATGAGACCATTCATAAGTATTAGTCGGAGGAGTAGTATTTGTATCATTATCAGCAATATCATATTTATGAACTACAACATTTTGTAAATCAGGATGGTCTGTCCAAATTCCGTTATCTAATACTGCTACGACAATATTTGGGTCTCCTGATTGTAATTCCCATGCTTGTTCTGCATTTATTTTATTCAAATGCCAACTTGTATTTGCTTCCGGTAAATCGCCTGTTAAAAAACCCATTATGTTATAATGAGCATCTGTTATTATTTGATTATATAATGGGTCATTTGGAACGGCAAATTTTGTAAAATTAGGAATTTTTTCTGCATATTCTATTTCCGGTTGTTGCAAAAGTTCTTTAATCAATAAATCAATACCTTCTGTTTTTAAAAATTCAATTTTTATTGTTCTTTTTAATTTTTCACTTTTGGTTTCTGCAAAAGAAAATTTTATTTTAGTAAATTCGTATTTTGAAGAAAGTTCATTAATGAAAGGAAATTCCTTTACATTGAATTCTCCATTTTCGTCAAAAGTTAAATTTACATTTTTGTTAAATTTAACAAAAATTTTTCCTTCACTCCATTTGCCTATTTGTTCTTGTCCAAGGGCAAACTGTACAATTAATATACTAATAATTATTAAAATAATTTTACTTTTCATGATTTTTAATTTTTATTTTAAAAAGTAAGAGACTGCCAACATTGACAGCCTCTTACTTCTTTTTTATATTTTTATTATAATTTCATTATTTTTTTAGTAGAAATTTTATTATTTCCATAGAATTTAATAAAATAGCTACCTGTTCGTAGATTTTCAATATTAATAGTTTCTTCTGAATTTATTATAGAATTTGAAAGAACTATTTTACCTGTAATATCAATAATGTCATATTTCATTCCTTCGGCATTAGTTATGTAAATATTGTCTGTAGTTGGATTAGGATAAATATTGATATTATCTAATTCGTTTGTTTCTAAGCCAATTAATACATGAATTACTATTTTAAGAGTATCTGTAAACAGTCCATCAGTACATTTCACATAAATTGTTTCTTCTCTTGGGTTTGCTGCAGTTCCAAACAATGTTGCGGTTTTATAATTTGCAGTAGTATCATAATTATCAGTAAAAGATAACCAACTATAGTTTGGAGAACCACCGGATGGGGGTAAAATACAATTAAATTGGATATTTTCACCTGTTATTCCCATTGGAGCGTGATATGCATCATAGTCTGTATCATAAATTCGCACAGTGTATTGGAAAACTTGGTGAGTATTAATTGTAGTATCTATAGTATTAGAAATGACAGGATTTCCATTTTCGTGAATAAATATGAATGGATGTCGTCTAGTTTTCACAATTATAGAATCTAATTGTGAATTATAACGAACCCCATTATGAGCTTCAATTGTTTGAGTATATATCGCTCTCTGTAAATTATTTATAGGTATAGATATTCCTCTAATTTCTGCAGAATTTTGTTGTCCTTCAGTAGTATAATAGAACCTAAACATTGAGCCGAAATTCTTTTGCAAAATAACGGTATTTCTATTATCAGGTTCAATTGTTTTTATGTAGAAATGTTCCTTTGGAAGTTTTAGAAAATCATTATTAACAAATCCGAGAGTGTCTCTTTCGTATATTTCTACTTTGTGAGAAATTATTTCAGGAACATCAAACCATTTGTAAATTCCTCCTGAAAAATCTGATGTTTTACCACCAAACCACCCTCTATGAAAATCATAAAGTGCAATGTTGGTGTAAAGTATTGCAGAATCAACTATTTGCCAAGCAGTACCACCATTACGAGAGTACATAGTTTTAATCTTATATGTTATAGTATCTGTTACTATTGCAACATATTCGTTTGCATTATTGTTATTATTTGGTTTTATTGTTTCATTTGTCGGATTGATACAAATATCTTCAATGTTTCCGTTAAAAGTGTTAATATTTACATTTGTCCAAGTTGTTCCATTGATTGTTTTCAATAATTTAGTTTTATTTTCTGTTCTTAATAGCACCAAACCTTGCAAAACATTACCTGCTATTTTTTTTGCATTTGCAAAGGATACAGATTTAACATAATAATTTTCTGTTGTATCAAAAATTATAGAATGATCCCAAGTTTCTCCTAAATCAGTTGAAGTGAATATTCTACCGGCAACGGTTCCGAAAGCTGTAATAGAATTATTTGTAAAAATGTTAGAAGTAATTCCGTCTAAATACGGATTATTTGTAACTGTATCGGTAACATTGATTAATACCCAATTTATTCCGGCATTAGTTGTTCGATATATTTTAGTATAATTTGTCGTTTCCTCTTGTCCTATGCAGATGCCTATACTGTCTGAAAGCATTTGAATCTTTTTGAAGTCCCCTATAAAACCTGGGAATGCAGAGATATTGTATGTCCAAGTTACTCCGGCATCATTTGAAAGATATAGTCCAATTTGGTTTCCCGTGTCAGTGGAAGCTAAAATCATAATGTCTTCATTACTTGTGGCTGTGAAATCGAAAATCGTATCAATATCTGGGATTGTTATAAGAGATGATATCCAAGTTGTTCCCGCATTAAATGTCGTTGATAATGAATATTCTATATCGTTGTATGATAATGCCAAAACTGTATCTCGATTAATCGGTTCAATTTTTAATACAGAATAACCATTGTTTAAATTTAATAGTTGTTCGCGAAGAGCTGAAATTGCTAATTCATTCATATTTTCAACTTGTGTTCCAACTAAAATTAATTTCGATTTAATTTCTGTCGTTTCGTTTAAAATGTTATATATGGTATCAGTTCTCGTTAATGTATCTGCTGTAACATTCCAAATAGAGTCAATTGTCTCTCCGATTTGAGTATTATTTTCATCTAATATAGGAGTGGTTATTACTGTTAATGTCGAATCTTTCATAATTTTAGATGTATCTTTAATTATTGGTGTAGGATCAATATTTATTAATTTTAAAGTAACATCAAATTGTCCACGAATATTATAGGTTACGGAAGGACTTGCGTCTGTACTAGTTGAAGGATTACCGCCTTCAAAAGTCCATTCTACATTTGTATAATGCCCAATTGATGTGTTAGTGAAGGTTACGGTTTCGCCTAAATTTATTGAAGTTATATCTGCTTCGAAATTGGCTGTTAAACTATCTGTTAAAGCACTCGTTGATGACATTTGAACAGCATTGAGAGCATTTACTCTAATTCCTGCATTTGTTCCATCTGCTGATTGAATTAATATTTGTTTTACTTGATTTGTTGTTAAATCTGGATTAACAGATAATATTAAACCGCAAACTCCGGAAACAACAGCTGTCGCAGCAGATGTTCCCCAAATGATATCATAGTTCCCTGTTAAACCAGTTCCTGCTATTGAATAAGAGCCTGCTCCGCCACTATCTCCATTCAGAATATCATTAATAGTTCCGGCGGTGTTAGCACTTGTCGTTAAAATAGAAAATCTTCCTAATGAGTTTTGGTATCCAGTAGTTGAATATCCACCCGGTGCATATATGTCAATCCAATCTCCGAAGTTAGAGAAAGAACTTCTTGTGTCATTGGAATTGCAAGAACCAACAGCAATTACGTTAGGGAATGCTGCCGGATAGCATTTTTCGGAACTTTCATTATTTCCTGCTGCTGCAATAATTACACAGCCTTTGTTAGTTGCATAGTTTACGGCTTGAAGTAAAGTTTCTGACCATACCGTTGTAGCCATTGATATATTTATTACTTTTGCTCCGTTATCTACTGCATAGATAATTCCTTCAGGCAAATTTAATATTTCATCAGCTTGTCCAATATCATTTCCTAATTTTATTGCCATTAATTTTACATGTTCGTTTCCAACAGATGCTATGCCTGTTCCATTATTTGTTTCTGCTGCAATAATTCCTGCCATTTGAGTTCCATGGCTCCAAGCATAAGTTGGTAATATGGGTTCAACATCATTAGAAATAATTTGCAAATCAGATAAATTATATGTACTTATAATTTTATTTGTCAAATCAGGATGAGTTGTAAAAAATGCATTATCTAATACTGCAACTGTAACATCTTGTCCTCCATCAGTGAGCACCCATGCTTCTGGTGCGTGAATCAAATTTAAGAACCAAGATGTGTTAGTCGTTCCTAAACTATTACTCAAATAACTTCCGGTAACTTCTTTGTTAAAATATGGATCATCTGGCTCACTGTACGAAGCAGTTCTGTAAATTGGAGCTTGCTCAACATATTCAATTTCTTTAATATTTTTAAGATTGTTGATTAAAGAAATAGTGTTTTCAACATCTTTAAATTCAATTTTCATTGTCCTTTGTAAAATATCACTTTTTGTTGAAATAAATGGAAATTCTACTGCTGTTATTTGATAGTTATTTACAAATTTTTGCAAAAAATAAATGTCATTGGGGTCAGTTTTTCCTTTATTATTTGAAACACTCAATGCAATATTGCTTTTAATTTTTATGTATAAAGTGCCTTCTGAAAATTTTTTGTCATTGGTTTGTGCATTTCCTTTTATTAAAGGTAACACTATCAACATAGCCAACATGCAAACAAAGACAACGGTTTTAGTCAATTTTCTCATAATATTTTTGTTTAATTTATACTATAATTATTTTAATTTCAAAGTTAACAATTTTTTTAATAAAATAAAAAACTTTTTTTGTGTTTTTAAATATTTTTTTCGTTTAATAAATCATTATACAAATTTTTCATATCATTAACTAATCTTGTATAATGAAATTTGTTTTTTACAAAATCCCAACCAAAATCAGACATTGTGTTCCTTAATTCATCATTTTCAATTAATTGTAATAATTTTTCGGAGAAATTTTCAATATTATTATTTTCGGATAATAATCCTGTCTTGTTTTTTAAAATTATATCTTCAATTCCTCCTGTATTTGTAGAAACGACAGGCGTATTTGCTGCTTGTGCTTCTATTAAAGATACGGGTGTGCCTTCATTAAAGGATGTTAATACGGCAATATCGCTTGCTGCTAATACTATATCAGCTTCTTTTATCCAAGATGTAAAAATAATATCCGGACTTTCAATTTTTTCTTTTTGAATCTGACAATTCAAATTTTGATTTTTTGCAAAAGTAATAAGTGTTTCTTTGAGTTCTCCGTCTCCTACAATTAATGCTATTATTTTTTTATCAGTTTGTTGTTTAATTTTAGCAATGGCACCTATAAAAAGTTTATGATTTTTTATAGGAACAAGTCTGCCAATCGTTGTAATTACTATTGTTTCATTTGAAATATTATAAAGATTTCGGAAATTTTTTCTTTTTTCTTCATAATTTTCTTGAAATCTATCTAAATCGAATCCTAGTGGGATTACTCTGAATTTTTCTTCGGGAGCAATTTTGTGAATTTTTGTTAATTCATATTTTTGAATTTCGCTTATGGCTATAATAGCATCAGTTTTCTTGGCTAAAAATCGTTCTGTTTTTTTGAAAAATAATGTTTGATATTTATTAAAATATTGATAAAAAACATGTCCGTGAAATGTATGAATAATTATTGGAACTTTACAGCGATAGGCAGCATAACGACCTAGCATTCCTGCTTTAGAGGCGTGCGTATGAACAATATCCGGTTTGTATTCTTTTATGATTTTTTTTATTTTTAGATATGCTTTATAGTCATTAATAAGGCTGATTTCTCTTTGCATTTCAGGAATTATTGTCGGATGAATGTCTAAATTTTCAACAATATATTCTGAATTCTTTTCTGATTTTTCATTTTTGCCACCTATTAATAATGTTTCAAATTCCGGTGACATATATTTTGTGAGGTATGCAACGTTGTAAGTAGGTCCGCCTAAATTAAAGCGATTAAGTATTCGTAATACTTTTGTCATGGTTCTAATTATTTATTTCGTATTTCTTCCACCAATTTTGAAAGCAAATTAAAGCCCAAATTTTTGAAGCGGAATCTTCTGAATTTTTGCTATTTAGTTTTTCAATTAGTTTTTTTATTATTTGATAATTAAAAATATTTTGGTCTTTTATGAAAGTTTCGTTTAAATTTGTTATTATTAAATAGTTTAACTCATTACGTAACCAATTCGTGAGCGGTACTTCAAAACCGTGTTTTGGATGATTGAGAATTTCTGCTGGTAAAATATCTGCAAAACTCTCTCTTAAAATTTTTTTTCTGCAATTTTGAGTGATTTTATATTCCGAAGGTAATGAAAATGCAAAATCTACAACATTATGGTCGAGAAATGGAACTCTGACTTCTAATGAATTTGACATCGACATTAAATCGGTTTTGACAAGCATATCGCCAGCTAAAACTAAATTCATATCTGAAAATAAGATTTTATTGAAATCTGAAAAATCTGTTGGTAAATAATTATTTTTAAAAATTTCAAATTCTTCATTACTAATATCTGGTTTTAATAATAAATTACTATAATTTTCATTGCCAATAGATGCTAAAAACCAATATTTTTCTTGATTCGACAGTTTTGCAGCGTTTGAAAATTTGTATAATTGACGAATTGTGTTTGTAATTTTTGTGTTTCTTGATTTTGGAAGAATTTTCCATAATAAATTTAGATTTGCAACAATTTTTTCTTTTGAACCTGAATTAAAATATCTGTATAAAGCAGCATGTTTGTTGTATCCGGCAAAAATTTCGTCAGCTCCGTCTCCTGATAATGCAACAGTTGCTTTTTGACGAGTTAGTTTGCTCAAAACATAAACAGCAATTGAAGATGAATCGGCAAATGGTTCAGAAAAATAATCTAATATTTCGTTGATATTTTGCAATAAATCGTCATTTGAAACCTTGAAAGTCGTATGATTTGTATTAAATTTTTTTGCAACAATTTCAGCTAAATTTGTTTCATCAAAAAAATTATTATCTTTAAATCCTATTGAAAATGTATTCAAATGCTCTGTGTGCTGTGAAGCTAATGCTGTTATTATTGAGGAATCAATTCCTCCACTTAAAAAACAGCCTATTGGAACATCTGAAATTAATCTTTGTGAAACTGCATTATCTAATAATATTTTGAGTTTTTCATAAGATGATTTATAATTAATATTTTGATAATTATTAGTACAATTAAGTTCATAATAAGGAATTTCGTTTAGATTTCCAAATCTTTTTTCGTCAAATTTTATTTTAAGATATTTCCCCGGAGTTAATTTTTTGATATTTTTTATAAAACATTGATTGTTAGGTATATAATTTAATTGAAAATAAGTTCTTAAAGCTGTATTATTTAGAATTTTTGGAATATCAAATTGTAAAATTGCTTTTAGTTCGGAAGCAAATATAAAATTATTTTCATAATAATAATAATATAATGGTTTAATTCCATATCTATCGCGTGCAATAATGCAAATATTATTTTTGATGTCGTAAAAAGCAAAAGCAAAATCTCCATTAATTTTTTCAATAGCTTTTTCTTTGTATTTTATTAATAAGTATAATAAAATTTCTGTGTCTGAATGTGAAATAAATTTTATTCCATCATTTTCTAATTCTTTGCGAAATTGTTGATGATTGTAAAATTCTCCATTAAAAATTAGGATAAAATTTTTCGTTTCATCAATAAATGGTTGATTTCCTGCTTCTGATGTATCAATAATCGAAAGTCGAGTATGCCCGAAACCTATATCTTTATTGATAAAATAATTGGAATAATCAGGACCTCGTTCTTTGAGCAAAGAAATTGCCTGTTTCAATTTATTTTCATAATTGAAAGCATTTTTATTAATAATTCCGACAATTCCACACATTTTATAAAGATAATTTTGAAAATATTAATTTATGATTTTAAGGATACTCGTTGTCGCAAATCTTTTTCAATTTCTACGATATTGTCCGGTATGTTTTTGAAAATTAACCAATTAACATCAAGTCCATTTTCGATAGCAACTCTTTTTAATTGCAGTGATTTTTCTATTAAATTTCCTATTTTTTCTAAACCGTCTTCAAAATCAATAAAATAATCTTCATCTATTTTTTTAATCAGAATCATTAATTTAAAAATTTTAGCAACAAAATATTTATTAAAATTATACGATTCATTGAAGTTGTGTTTTTCTATATATTTATTACAAATTTCTGAAAAATAAGAAATTACCATAATATTGAGTACTATTTCACCGTATTTATCCTGTGTTATTTTTACATGTTCGGTGATCATACCAATACATTTGCGGAAATACATGGAGAAAATTCCGGGAGAAAAATAACTACCGCTAATCCTGAGGTCAGAAAAGTATTTTTGTATGCTTTTTATTGCTATTTCGCTACGATTTTGTATGCTATCTCCGGAAACGAGTTCAAAATAAAGACGATTTGCTAAGTCAATATCTTTTTTCTGTAATCTTAAAATAAGTTTATCTTTTTCTTTTGAGTCTAAATGACTTATTGCTTCTTTAAATTCTTTGTCAAATTTCATTATTATTCAATTTAAAAAGATTTTTTTAATTATGCAAGCTAATTCCAATTGCTTGTCGGTTTAAAGTTTGTAAACTTTATTTTTGCCAAAATTTAATTATTAATACATTAAGTACTGTTTTTCTTTATTTTGCCAACCGGCATCACTTTTATAGTCAGTGAAATAAATTATTATATCTGAGTCGCTTTTGTAATCACAAAAATAAATGGTTTTATCGGCATCGCTTTTATAATGACAAAAATACCATAAACCTTTGTTGTCAGTAGCATCACTCTTATAATCACAACGATAAACTACTAAATCGGCATCACTTTTATAATGAGTTACATAAACTTTTACTTTTGCATCACTTTTATAGTCGCAACTATAAACTTTTTGTGCAGAAATTACTGTTGTTAATCCAAATGCTAGTAAAAAAAATAATATTATTGCTTTTTTCATTTTGTTAAATTTTTATTATTGTAAACAAAAATCGTACAAAAAATATTTTGTAAAAAAACAAATAAACAAGGTAAATTTTAACATGGATTAAAACGTAAATGATTTATTATTAATGATTTGTTAGTTTAACGTTTTAAAAGATGGCTTTGTAGCCCCGAAGTTTTTAAAATATATTAGAATAAATATGTAGCAAAAATTTATAATGCATTAAGCTATAGCCAAGATTCACAAAATATGACTACAAAATCCATAGTTGCCTATCGTTTATTTTTACAAAACGTACACCTCATTATACAAATAATTTGCGGTTGGTCAATTTATGTTAAATGTAGAGCATCGTGTTTTTGTACAACTCTTGGCTGTGTGTACCTGCCTTCTGCAATGACCTGCTTGTTTTCTGGTTTGATTTTAATTGTATAATAGCGTTTTTGGCAACAAAAATGCAAAATATTTCTCATATATTAACAAGGTGTAGTGTATAAGAAAGATTGAAATTTTTTGAGCTACATTTATTATAGATAGCTGTGTTGTTGGTTATAAGCATAAAGACAAAAGACACTTACGAAAAGCAACTTACAAACAAATGCAGATAAAGAACTAAAGCGTAGCACAATTATGTGTTTCTACTATAATTACATGCTAAAATATAAGGACAAATATGAAAATTATGAAAATTGTGCTAATTTTGTAAAAAATTAAAAATATAAAACCATAAAAATAATATGGAACAGAAATTAAATATCTATAATTCGTTAAGTAGAACAAAAGAAGAATTTAAGCCAATTAATTCCCCGTTTGTTGGAATGTATGTTTGCGGACCAACTGTTTATGGAGATGCACATTTAGGTCATGCTCGTCCGGCAATTACTTTTGATGTGCTTTTTAGATATTTGAAACATCTTGGCTATAAAGTTCGATATGTGAGAAATATTACAGATGTAGGGCATCTTGAAAATGATGCTGATAGCGGAGAAGATAAAATTGCAAAAAAAGCAAAACTCGAACAACTTGAACCGATGGAAGTTGCTCAAAATTATATAAATCGCTATCATAACGATATTCACAAACTTAACGTTTTAGACCCTAGTATCGAACCACATGCTTCCGGTCATATTATTGAACAAATGGAAATGATACAAAAAATTATTGATGCCGGATATGCTTATGAAAGTAATGGTTCAATATATTTTGATGTTGAAAAATATTCTAAGAAATATAATTATGGGCTTTTATCCGGAAGAATTTTAGACGATTTATATTCAAACACAAGAGAACTTGACGGACAATCTGAAAAGAAAAATAGTTATGATTTTGCTTTATGGAAAAAAGCAAACCCCGAACATATTATGAGATGGAATTCTCCTTGGAGCGTTGGATTTCCTGGTTGGCATCTTGAATGTTCTGCAATGGGACATAAATATCTTGGCGAAAGATTCGATATTCATGGTGGTGGTATGGATTTACTTTTTCCACATCATGAATGTGAAATAGCTCAAAATACTATTGCGGTTGGTGAAAAAACAATTAATTACTGGGTTCATAATAATATGATTACAATAAATGGACAAAAAATGGGAAAATCTTTAGGAAATTTTATTACTCTGGGTGATTTATTTTCCGGAAATAATAAAATTCTTGAAAAAGAATATTCTCCAATGGTAATTCGTTTTTTTATCCTTCAAGCACATTATCGCAGTACTTTAGACTTCTCAAATGAAGCCTTACAAGCTGCTGAAAAAGGATTAAACAGATTATTAAAGGCTTACGATACATTATTAAAAATAAAACCTGAAAACTCATCAACAACTGAAATAATTGAAGTTCAAAATAAATGTTATGAAGCAATGAATGATGATTTGAATACTCCAATTGTAATTTCATATTTGTTTGATTTGACAAAATCTATAAATTCTATTTCTGATGGAAAAGAAAAAATTGATGCTAAAAATTTGGAATTATTGAAAAATATTTTTGATATTTTTTTATTTGATATTTTAGGAATAACAAACGAAACTGCTGATAATCATAACAATAGTGAAATGTTAAATAATATTATTGATATGGTATTGAATTTACGTTTACAAGCAAAAACAAATAAAGATTTTACAACTTCCGATTTCATACGAAACGAACTTCAAAAAAACGGAATTATCGTAAAAGATAAAAAAGACAGTTTTGAATGGGAAATTGAGTGATGCTTTGGGAAAAATTTCAGAGAAATAATATTTTATATTTGCAAAAAAATAGAATTATTGAAGCCAAATCTCTAAAATTACTAAATTTGGATTCAAATTTTTGATAAAATTTAGAGAAAATAAATATTTTTAAGTAATTAATAGAAATTGTTTTCGATATTATTTGAAAATATTTATTTTTTATTATAACTTTGTGTTCAATTTAAAGATATGCAATTTAAAAATAAATTACGGCACATAATTGATGAAATCAAGCCAAATTTTTCGGAAGGTGGTAAGTTTTCTTTTTTGCATTCTACTTTTAACGCATTTGAGACTTTTTTTTTCGTTCCCGATGAAGTTACGACAAAAGGTACTCATATAAAAGACGCAATTGATATTAAACGTTCAATGATTATTGTTGTAATTGCTTTGTTGCCTTGTTTGCTTTTTGGCATATATAATACCGGGTTACAACATTATATATCAATTGGAGAAGAACAAACTTTTTTTCAAATATGTTTATATGGAATTATAAAAATTTTACCATTAATTATAGTTTCGTATGTAGTTGGATTAGGAATTGAATTTACTGTGGCTCAAATTCGGAAACACGAAGTAAATGAAGGTTATTTAGTTACCGGAATGATTATTCCATTGATAGTACCAATAGATATTCCTTTGTGGATGTTAGCAATAGCAACTGCTTTTGCTGTAATTATTGGGAAAGAAATTTTTGGAGGGACAGGATTTAATATTTTAAACCCAGCTCTCTTTGCTCGTGCATTTCTGTTTTTTGCTTTTCCTTCATATATGACAGGTGATAAAGTTTGGATTAGCGGATTAATAAAAAGCGAAAATATTGTTGATGGTTTTTCCGGAGAAACTTTACTTTCACAAGCTATTACCTCCGGCAGTAATTTTATTGATGGATTTGGAAATTCAATCAGTTTTCAAAATATTTTTATTGGAACAATTCCCGGTTGTGTCGGCGAAACTTCTACAATAGCGATTTTGATTGGGGCAGTAATTTTACTTTTTACAGGAATTGCAAGTTGGAGAATTATGCTATCTGTTTTGGTAGGAGGAAGTTGCATGGGAATTTTTTATAATCTTATAGGGACTTCTCCTTTAATGCAAATCCCTTGGTACGAACATTTAATATTAGGCGGTTTTGCTTTCGGAATGGTTTTTATGGCAACAGATCCGGTTACTGCCACTCAAACAAATGTAGGAAAATATATCTATGGTTTTTTAATTGGAGTTTTTGCAATTACTATTAGAGTCGTAAATCCGGCATATCCTGAAGGCATGATGCTCGCCATTTTACTTATGAATATTTTTGCACCATTGATTGATTATGTGATTGTTGAATTTAATATTAAAAAACGATTAAAACGATTAAAAACTAATGAATAAAGAATCAAACTCATATACAATAATTTTTTCCATAATCTTGATTTTAATTGTTGGTATTGGTTTGACTTTGGTTGCAACTTTATTAGCACCGCGTCAAAAACGAAATCTTGAACTTGAGAAAAAAACAAATATATTAAAATCTATCAATATCACATGCGATGCGGATAGTGTTGAATTATTATTTGATAAGTATATAATAAAAAGTTTTTCTGTAAATATAAAAGGAGAAGTAACAAATAATATAGACGCATTTAATATTAATTTACGAGAAGAGTTATTAAAAAACAAAGAAAATATTAATTTCCCGATTTTTGTGGCAAAATTAGATGGTTATTCTGTAAAATATATTTTTTCTTTATCCGGAAAAGGATTATGGGGTGAAATTAATGGATTTGTTTCCACAGATGACAATTTTATAACTATTTACGGAATAATATTTAATCACGTATCAGAAACTCCCGGTTTAGGCGGAGACATAAATACTCCAAAATTCCAGTCTGAATTTTTTGGAAAAAAATTATTCAATAATGACTTTTCAATGATTGATTTAAAAATTATCAAAAATAGAAAACCGGACAATCTTAAAGATGTTGATGCACTTTCTGGTGCTACTTTAACATCAAATGGAGTTCAAGAGATGATTGAAAATTGTATGACTATCTATAAACCATTCATTATTAATCATAAAAATGATCGTGAAAAATAAACGATTATTTGCAATAATTATAAAAAAAATTCATTAGGAGTTAAAAATCACAATTTTTTTCTTGGTCTGTTGTTAAGTTTGTTTTCTACATTATATTCAACATATTTATTTGATTTTTCAATTTTCTTTACAAACATGTCACAAAGTTATTCATTTTGATATATTTTGAGAACTACGGGTTTACAAAGCCATTTTTTAAAACATCAAACATGTAACTATTGATAATCAATAATCTATACTTTTAGATTTTATAAAAATTGGATTTTTTTATTTGTTCTTTTATGCAATCTTGTTTAAGTTGGGTTAAGGTAACATTATAAATATAGTAGAAATACAATTTTTAACTAAATTTTTCATTCCTCACTATAAACCCTTTTTATCCTCAAAGAAATTCCCGTAATTATTTCATAAGGAATTGTGCCAAGTGTTTCTGCCATTTTACAAATAGAATTTTCTTTTCCAAAAATAATTACCTCATCACCTTCTTTAGCTTGAATATCAGTAATATCTATCATGGTCATATCCATACAAATGTTTCCTATAGTTTTAGCTTTTTGTCCGTTTACGACAAAATACCAATTTCCATTTCCTAATCTTCGGTCAAGACCATCTGCGTAGCCGACAGGAATTGTTGCGATTGTTGAATTTCTTAAAATTTTTCCGGAACGACTATAACTTACAGTTTCTCCTATTTCAATTTCGTGAATTTGTGAAATTATTGACACAAAAGTGCTTATCTGGAAAATTTTATCTGTAATTTCAGGCATTAAACCATAAAGTCCTATTCCCAATCTTACCATTTCATAATCATATTCAGGAAATCTGATAATACCGGCACTATTCAAAACATGACGGTCAGGTTTGTATCCAATTTTTTCAACTATTTGAAAATAAATTTTATTGAATTTTGAAACTTGTTCTTGTGTAAAATAATCTAATTTTTTGTCATCACTTCCTACTAAATGAGAAAAAATACTGGTAATTTTTATTAAATCTGTTGATTTTAAAATATTACAAAAATTTTCAACATCTTTTTCAGAAATTCCTAAACGATGCATTCCGGTATCTATTTTCAAATGAATTTGAAAATTTTTTATTCCTGAAATCTCCAATTCTTTCATTAATTCTGTTAACAATGCAATTGAATAGATTTCCGGTTCAAGTTTGTATTCAATCATCGTTCGCAAATAATGAATTGCCGGATTCATAACCATAATTGGAAGCGAAATCCCTTTATCTCGTAATTCAACTCCTTCATCAACTATTGCCACTGCCAGATAATCTATATTGTTGTGTTGCAACAAATTAGAAATTTCAAAATGTCCATTTCCGTATCCAAAGGCTTTTACCATTGCTATGATTTTTGTGTTTGGATTTAAACGTGATTTGAAATAATCTAAATTTTGTTTGAGCATTGATAAATCAATTTCAATTGTAGATTCATTATTTTTTGCTTGAAGTTTTTTTGTGATTTCTTCAAATTTAAAATCTCTGGCTCCTTTTATTAAAACGATTTTGTTGTGAAAATTATGGTAATCAATATTTTTAAGAAATTCTTCTGTAGTTCTGTAAAAAGAATGATTTTTCGCAAAAATTTCTTTATTTAGAAATAATTTTTCTCCAATTCCAATAAAATGAACAATTTTTTTAGCTTCAATTAAAGATTTTACGTTTTCGTATGTATTTTCAGTATTATGCTGCAAAAAATCCGACAATATTACAACTGTTTCTCTATTAACTTTTTTCTGATTTAGATAATCTAATGCTATTTCTATAGAATTAAAATCAGAATTATATATATCGCTGATTAATATACTATTATAAATTCCTTCTAAAACTTCAAGACGCATTTTTACTGACGGCAACGTTCCGAATCGTTCTATTATATCAGCTGAAAATTCTAAATTTAGAGCAATAATCGCACAAATACAACTTATTGAATTTTCTATAGAACCATTATCTATAAATGGAATTTCATATTTATTTTCTTTTCCTTTGTAGATAAAAGATATTTGAGTTTTATTTTCTTTCTTTACAATTTTTGTAATATTTACTATACCGGTATTTTTTTTCGACCAAGTGATAATTTTTTTTTCTCCTGATAATTTTTTTTCTCCTAAATTTATTAATTCATCATCACAATTGTAAATTAATGTTTCAGAATTTTGAAATAATAATAATTTTTCTTTAATTTTTTGTTCTATTGTAGAAAAATTTGCTTGATGAGCAGTTCCAATATTTGTCAAAATTCCAATTGTAGGACGAATAATTTTCTCTAAATTTTTCATTTCATCAGGTTGAGAAATTCCTGCTTCAAAAATTCCTAATTCTGAGAAATTGTTCAAGTGCCATACTGAAAGTGGCACTCCAATTTGTGAATTATAACTCTTTGGGTTTTTTGTAAGATTAAATTTTTCATTCAAAATCCAACTTAACCATTCTTTTACAATAGTTTTTCCATTGCTTCCCGTAATACCGATTATTGGAATATTATATAAGTTTCGTTTATATGCAGCTAATTGTTGTAAAGCTGTAATAGAATTTTCAACTTTAATAAAACAAGCATCTGCAAACTTATGATAATCAATATTTTCGTTGATTATAAAACTTCTGACACCTTTTTTATATTCTTCTTCAATATATTTTATGCCATCATTGTATTTGCCTTTTATTGCGATAAACAAACAATCCGTTGAATCAACTTGATTTCTACTATCAGTTACAATTTTATTTATTTTGTATTCTTTTCTCCCATAAATTTTACAAGGAATTATTTTTTCAATATCTTCGATAGTTAGAGACATTAATAATTTTTATCTAATTATTAACTTTTCAGTTTTATAGTGCTCTTCGGATAAAAATAATTTTAATGAATAAATTCCACATCTTAAATTTGAAGTATTCACTTGATATTTATTTCCAATTATTCTTCCTGAACTCACCAAACTACCTTGTGAATTATAGAGATAATATTCTAAATCGTCTGCTTCATATTCTTCAATTTCTATTATAAAATATTGTTTTGCAGGATTTGGGTAATATTTAAAAACAAAATCTGAAGAAGTTGGTAAAGGTTCGCGAACAAAACGTTTTATAGTTAAAAATAATGTTTTATCCAAACAATTTGCCGAGTCGCGAATATTGTATTCAAGAGTTCCAACAGTATCAGTTTCAAAAATTGAAAATCCATCTTTGAAATATTGAGCACCTGCCCAAATAGTATCGTAGAGAGTTATTTCTGAATTTGCTGTTGTTTCAAGGTGCAAAAATACTTTTTTGCAATTATTTTCTGAATTGTCAAAAATTTCATAAGTTCCTGGTTCTGAAAATGATTCTCCATTAAAAATAAATTCATTTCCTTCACAAAGAGCTGCGTTTATGGTTGATTCTTCTATTTCGTTAACGATTAATTGTAAATATACTATTGTATCACAACTTTCAGAAGAAGGAATTATTATTGAATATAAACCTGTTGCATTTTCTTGAAATCCGTTTTCGTTGTATAATTCTCCTATACAAATAGTTGCTTGAATTGTTCGTTCGTAATTTTCTCCAATGGATAAATTTATTGTAATTGTGCTATCGCAACCGTTTACTGCCGTGAAAACTTTTGTATATATTCCTGCTGTTGTTAAAATTTCGTCTCCAAGTTGATAAGAAGAACCTTCACAAATTGTGATATTTTCTGTTGATGAATAAGTATTATAAATGAAATGAACAAAAAATTGTTTTGATTGGTTTCCGTTTAAAATTGTAATTGTTGCGGTAAAATTATTTGTTTCGTTTGCTTGAACAACATTTACTGTTGCAGATGATGATAGTGCAATTGCAGAAATGTTATAATTAACTCCACATTGAGCAGTTATATTATATTCGGTAATTTGCGGATTAAATCCTGTTATTCTTATTCCGTTTATTTTCAAGTCTGAAATTTTACAATTATAAATAAATTCGATGTCATCTATAAATAAAGCATCTGACGTCGCTCCTGCGCCTCCTGTTTTATTTGTTGTAGCAGAAATTAAAATGTATTTTGGAGTAGTTGCCGAATAACCATAAGAAAATGGTACAGAATATCTCTTCCAGTCTCCATTTCCTTTATTAAACAATTGAGTAGCTTTCCCAACTACATGATTTCCTGCATTTCCGTCACTTGATTGCGGGTCTCTATAATCGTAATCGTCATGAATTATTGTTGCAAAACTTGCTTCTTGCGAACTTGAATTACAAGAAAATTTTGCCCAAAATATTAAAGAATCCGGTCGTCCATCAAATTTTTGACTAAAATTGTCATCTGAACGTTGTGTGAAATTATAATTTTGGTCGCTAGTCGCACTTGTACTTCCTACACGAATTTTTCCGGTAGTTACATTTCCATTTGCGATGACTCCCATTATAGAAGTTGCATAAATTCTACATGAAAACTCTCCATTTGAACCCGGACGTACATCAGATGATTTATCTAATTTTTTTACTTGAGCCATGCTACAACCAATACTCAAATCACATTGAGAAGTTTTGAAACTACTCCACTTTACAGGCTCTGCATTATCTCCACTACCTTCCCAATCTTCAAATCCTCCATTAGGTAATTGATATACTTGTGAAAAACAAAATGAAAATGGAATTAAAAAAAGCAAAGAAAATATAACTTTTTTCATAAGCAAAGTTTTTACAAAGATAACACTTTTTTACAAAAATGTCACAGAATAATTATTGTATATACTGTAGTCGCTAATAATTAAAAAAAATAATTTCATATAATTATTTGAAAATAAATTTATTATGTGATTAATTTTTATACAGAATTCTGTATAATTTTTGAATATTTTCTGAACTATAATTTTAAAAATATATATAGACCCATTCTCCGTTTTATCAGTGATGGAATTGATACTCTTAAAATCAATATAATATCTTAATTTCCTCTTTCAAATAATCAATAGCTTCTTGGAGCGGAGATTTTGGATTTTCAATTAATTTTTCAAAAACTAATTGACTATATTTAAAAGCATCATCATTTGGGTCTAATTCACTTACACAAAAATTCAACAACTGAATTGTTTTTTCTTTCGCAATTTTCACTTGTTCCCAAGCATCTATTGACAAATAAATTTGTTGTGACAAATTATGTTCAAATTCTGTACGAATAGTAATTAACATTTCTTTATGAAGTTGTGAAACTGTCATATTAGGAGTCGTCAATCGCATAATTACATTATTTGGAGAGATTCTTTCCAAAAAAAGTACAATTCTTTCGTAGGCTTGTAATCTAATAGGAGTTATTAGCTTTTGATTTTGAAGTACAACTTCTACCCGTCTATTTTCTAATTCTTTTTTTAAAGTTGTTTTTAAAATAAAATAAGCTGTAACAAACACAATAAGACCGGGAATAGTTATTTTTATAATTTCTAAGAAAATTTCCATAAGTTTTTTTCGCATACAAATTTACTACTTTATTAATCAAAAAAAAAGAATAAAAATTGAGTACGATTTTTTTTTGCACCTAATCTGTTTTTGATTTATTCTATTTTTTCTATGCATTTCAGAGAATAATAAAGTGGACGAATTTCCATTGAGTGTATTCTGTTAGTATCTAAATCTATACAAAATTTCATAGGAATTGTATCTCCTGTTTTTATCTTTTTTTTGGAACTTTTCTGGTAATAAGCAAAATATTTTTGTCACATATCTCCTACGAACATGAATTCGGGATAAGCGAGTAAAAAAAAGTATAAGTTGGGTTGAAAATCTCTCAAAAATAAAAAAGACATAATAAGTTTTCAGAATCTGTTTGGTCTTTTTTATTTTTCTCCTTAATCTAATTTTTAACGGTTTTCATACATCAACACTTTTTCAATTTTTGTATCAGAAACCATTAATATTTTGAATTTATATTTTTTACCATTATCGTTTATAATAATAATATCTCCTTTCTCGGGAAAATTATCTGTATGAAAAAGAATATAACCGGCAATAGTTTCATAATCATCTGATTTTGAAAGCGAATAGCCGTAAAGTTTGTTGAAAATATCAACTTCTTGCAAACCTGAAATTATTAAATTTCCTTCTTTGTTGACAATCACTTTTTTTGCAGAAACATCGTGTTCGTCTTCAAATTCGCCAAAAATCTCCTCCAAAATATCTTCCGAACTAATCAATCCGTTAATACTTCCAAATTCATCTACAACAACGGCAATGCTTTTGTTTTCTTTTATAAGATTTTTGAGCAAATCTTTCACATACATAGTTTCCGGCACAATAATTATTGTTCGCAAGATATCTTGTATCTGAAATTGATTTTTAAAAATATCTTTAACATTAATATATCCAATTACGTTGTCTATAACATCTTCATAGACTATAAGATTGGAATTTCCCGATTCTGTGAATTTTTGCAATACTTTTTGCATTCCTGCGTCTATATTTATAGCATTTATTCTATTTCGAGGAATCATACATTCTCTAACAATAATAGCAGGGAAATCCATAATATTTTGAATAATTTTTAAATTATTAAATTCCGTTTCTGCAACTTGTTTTTCAGCATTATCAGCCGCCCTATCTATAATTTCTTCAACATCAAATTTTGTATAAGAAATATCCTTATTAATATTTGAGTTTCTTATAAATAATTTCAAAAATAATTCTGATAATAACATAGAAATTGTAATAATCGGATAAAAAATAATATAAAAAAACACAGCTAAAAAAGATAATCTATTCAAAATGCCGTAGCTGTTAATTCTAAATAATATTTTTGGCAAAAATTCTCCCAAAAATAAAATTATTAAACTGGAAATAATTGTTTGAATTAATAATAACCAAAAATCTTCAACAATAAATGTTTTTAAAACAGGGGTTAGCAAATTTTGCATATAAATCCCATACAACACCAACATAAAATTATTTCCTACCAACATAGTTGAAATAAAAAGAGACGGATTTTTAGTGATTTTGGAAAAAATATTATTTTTTGAAGTTTTATTATTTACAATCATTTCAATCCTAAGTTTGTTGGACGAAACGAAAGCAATTTCCATTCCTGAAAAAATAGCAGAAAAAATAATTGAAATAATAATTATGATAATTGTTGTCATTTAGTTAAATAATCATCATCAATTTCTGGTTTATCTTCCGGAATATTCCTTTTTAGATTTATACTTCTTCTATTTTTTTTGTTTTCTTCATTTTTTCTTTGCATTCGTCTTAAAAAAGACATACAAATACTAATTATGCCAAGGAAAAAACAAATTATTACACGAAAATCATGGAAATTCTTTCCTAATTTAATAAACACATAAATCGACACTCCTATACTAAAAAGTCCAATAAGAATCCATAATATTTCAATTATTTTATTTAAAGTTTTTCTATTTAATTCAATCATATTTTTTATTTATCTTTAATATTTATAGTTCCTGCAAGATGTATAATTTTATATTCACTAAAGTCTTGGTTTGATTCAAAACCTTCTCCCCATAATATTTCGTCTTTTGTGGTAATTTTTACAAATTTTTCAGTATATATTCTTTCATTTTTCACGTCCCAAAATAATTGTTCAGTATTTATTTTTTCTCCGGTCAAATTATTTTCAACAACCACATTAAATTTTGCTTCCCAGCGATTATCGTCGGAAAAAAAACGCGCATAATTACATGTCAATTTTGATTCCGGTTTTTTTGAATGATTATAAAAATTAACATTTATTCCTTTTTCATATTCATCGTAATTTTTTATTTTTTTTTCATAACGAACAAATTTTGGAGCAAAAATTTTCACTTTTACTATTCCCGAGTCGCTATAATATATTTCAAAATTATCGACATCAAAAGTGGGTAATTTATTTTTTTTTGTAATTTCGTTTACTACATCTATATCATTTTTACAAGAAACAAACATCACTCCAATAAAAATAAGAATGATGTTTATTATACTTAAAAAATATTTATTTTTCATTTAATCTGAAAATCTGATAGTAGTTGTTTCGTTAATCCAACAGCCAACAGTAAAAGTCGCACCTGCTTCAATTGACAACCAGAACCCATCTTCAGTTTTTGGGAATCCGGCAGTATATTTTCCAATTAGTTCGTTAGCTTCACCGGCAACACTTGGGTCAATATTTTTTGCTTTAATAAACTGATCCACAATTAAACAATTTGTAGCTTTTTTATCAAAAACAGATTCTACACAATTTTTAGCAGAAGCTCCATAAATTTTTCCTATTAAAATATATGCTTTCCCTGCATTTGGATTATTAGCTAAACAACTACGAGCTATATTTCTAGCAGATGGATAATTACTATTCATATAATAAACTAATGCTAATTCATAATACATATCTGCCTTTTTAAGAGGCTCTGTTTCTAAATTTATGGCTTCGAGATAAAATTTTTCAGATACTGAAAAATTTTTTCTTTTCAAATGAGCCTGAGCCAAAGAATGAGCTGCATTAGCTGTTTTTTCGTCAGAATATACCAAAGTTGCAACTTCAATATACAAATCTGATAATTTACATTCGTCAGAATTTCCCATATTCAATAAAGCAACTATTTTTTTTGCCAATGCAACATCAGTAGGATTTTCTTTAAATTTTGGAGTAAACATGTTAATAACTGCTTCACAATCAGCAACTCCACTACTAACAAACATATCCTCCACTTTTTTTGCACTTTCTTCTAATTTTTCTCTTTTCGTATCGTTGGCTTCATTAGTTATCATTATATTATATGTTTCAGAAATACTTTCATAATTATTTAGTACGTCTTCTTTTGTCAAGATATTTGAATTATAAAGATTTATAGTCGTTGTCATATAAAAATCCAAAACAAAACTTTCCGAAGTTTCTTTACCTAATTTAAAAGATTCTTCTAATATATCATAAGCAGATTTTATTTCATAACCTCTATATCTCAACATTGAAAGGGCTTTTCTACCAAGAACTAATGCTTTTTGGTCAAAATATTTAATTCTATTATCATAAACCAACATCAAAGTGTCCACCCATGCTTCTTTTTTTATAGAATCTTTTTCACCGGTAATAATATTTTCAATAATTGTAGCTCCTTGTATATAAATATTTTTCGTTGATTGAGGACAATTATTAAAACACCATGACCAAGAGGGATAAGCATCATGGAAATTGTTTTGTTTAAAATATTCGGAATAAGTAGATAATTCCTGATTACATTTTTCAGTATTAGCATCATTATTTTGTGCGTAAGCACCACAATTTGTCAAAATAATTGACAAAAATATCAAAAATATATTTTCTCTTTTTTTCATCTTATTATATTTTTTTTAATTAATCAAATTTACTTTTCACAAACCAAACATCTGATAAGTTGAAAGAAACTCCTGCAATAATATATCTTTCACGAATAAGATTATTTTGGAGCGAGCCTCTTTGCCCCAACTTAAATGAAATATCAAAAGATGTTTTAGAACGTTTCATTGGGAAACCAAGTCCAAAAGTTATGCCAAAGTCGTTTATTGGATATTGTTCGGAATTTAATTTAAAATAAGATTGACTAAAATATCCTCCCAATCGGAATTTCATATATTGCCAATATTTATAAACATTTCCATTATAACCACCCGGAACATATTCTAAACCGGTATTTAAAAAATAAGCATTTTTTAAAGTATCATTTTGACCAAAGAAATTTACTTTACTCCAATCTTGATATTTTGCGTCAATGCCAACATACAGTCTATCATTAAAAACGTATCCAATTCCTGCACCTATATTGTAAGGAACAGAAATAGTACCTTTTTTATCGTTATATACAGCAATTGTATCAACGACATTAGAAACAGAATTTTTATTATAATCAATTCCTGATTTAAAAGAACGCAAATTGTTGTTAAAATTAGAAACTAAGCCTATTAGTAATGTATTCTTTTCATTTATTTTAATATCGTATTGAAGTCCTGCTTCAAAATTCAGCGATGAAACTCTGAAAACATCTTGTACCCAAAAATTCGAGAAATTATCCACGTCATTTGTAGGTTTAAATATAGCAGAATTATTATGAAGAATTTCTCCAAATAAAAATGAAGTTGTTATACCGACTTTTAAATTTATTTTTTTAAACGGTTTAAAAGCATTTGTCCAGTAAACTCTTGAAACTCCGCCGGAGCCATTATAATTATAAGTTCGTACAATATTATTCAAAGAAGAATCTTTTTTTGAAATATTATAACTGACGTTACTATATGGAGCAACACCAATAGCTAGTTTCCACCATTTTGTAGCGGCAAAACCAAAATTAACATAAGAAATTTGATAATCATTTTTTGAAATTGAAGATTCCGGATTTAAAATTGAATATGTTCTAACCCCACCATTCAAACCAAAATCGAAAATAAAAGTAAGTGTATCAATATTTGCAATTCCTGCCGGATTAACAAAGTTAATATTATTATTAGAAATTAAAGTATAACTCAAACCACCCATAGCATTGTTTCTAATTAGAGGCTGACAATTAATGTCTCCAATGCTATAACGAGTATATGGTGAACCAACTTGTCCTTGCGAAAAACAAGTACTCATAAAAATAACGAAAAAAATTATTAATAAATTTATTTTATGCATTCAACTCTAATATTTTATTTAATCCGATTGCAATTAAATTTTGTTCGGCAAAGATACAACTTTTAAATAAATTTTCAAAGAATAAAGCATCACCTCCTGTAAAAATAATATATAAATCATCAAATTTTTCTTGAAAATGATTGATATTACTTTTAACTTCATAAAAAATTCCATTTTGAACGCCACAAATAATTGCCTCTTCGGTTGTTTGTCCAAATAATAAATTTTTCTGATTACACTTTGAAATTAAAGGAAGTTTTTCTGTAAATTTATTTAGAGCCAAAAATCTGGTATTAATTCCCGGAGAAATAATTCCACCAAGAAATTCGCCATTATTATTTAAAATATCAAAAGTAATAGCTGTTCCTGCATCTATAATAAGTACATTTGTATTAGGCAAAATAACAGATGCTCCTACAACAGCCGCAATTCTGTCCAAACCTAAAGTCTCAGGAATTTTATAATTTATTTTTACAGGAAATTTCATTGAATGAGAAAGAAAAAAGACATCAAATTTAGATTCTAAAAAATTTAAAAAATTTTCATCAAATTGATTCCTTACAGTCGAAATAATGCATTTATAAATAGTGTATTCGTTAAGAAAATCTATTTTTTTTATTTCAAATTTCTCATTTATTTCAAAAATAAATTTGCAAATAATAGTATTGTTTTCAATAACATACAATTTGATAAATGAATTTCCTGCATCAATAATTAGATTTGCCATAAAAATAATTCATACAAAATTACAAAAAAATTATTTCTATTTAAAAAAATATTATCTTTACAGACTGAAAAAATAGTAAAAATAAATAATAAAATTAAAAAAAATGTTTGCATTACAGACAATATAGGAAGCATGGAGTTTTAATGTTGATAATAATAGGATTTTCATTAGTCTTACTTTATAATTCTAAATTCTCCTGACTTCGACATTTTTATTTCAATAAATTCATAGCACTCACATATACAGTACATATAAATTTCAGGACACCATTTTGGGTGTCTCAGCCTAAAAAAGGTTATTTTTGCAGTATGTTTATACGAAAAAAGAATCCGAGCGATGTTATAAGCGTTCAGATAATAGATAAAAGTAGTGATAAATATCATGTTGTTAAAACTATCGGTAACGGTTCAGATACCTCTGATATAGAAAAGTTGTATCAGCAGGGCAAAAAATGGCTTTTGGCTTATCTTGGCGAGCGAGATATTTTTGCAGGACATACGCGTAAAAAGAAGAGAAACAAGTTACAGAAACGTTGTTGTCCAATATTAGAAATATTTTGAAACGGATATTGCTGACGAACTGCGAAAAACAGGCTTTTCAAAAGATGGAAAACACAGTCAACCAAAGATAGTTTTGGGTTTATTGGTCAGTACCGGCAGTTATACTTTGTCATATCCCATTCTCAAAAGCAACAAATATGAGGGGCACTCAATGCTACTTATCGTAGCGACCTGAGTTCGGGATAATTTGTCAAAAAAAAGTAAATAAATAAAGATTATGAGCATAGTTAGAAAATTTTTTTGTATTGCAGACGATTTTTGCAAAGAATTTAATAGTTATACCATTACTAGGTTCTATGTATAAATTTTTCATAAGTTGCAAACTTATAAAAAAATAATTATTTATTAGAATCTTCTAAATCGGGTATTTCCAACAAATTATCCTCAATATCTGATTCTCCGAAAATATTTTTTGATTGTTCTAATGATAATTCTTGAACATTTTTTAATTTTCTTTCAATCGCTCTCGAACGTGTTCCTGCATCATTGATAACGTTAGCAGCTTCTTGTAATTTTTTTTGAGTTTTGTCAAGAATATTTCCAAATTTCCCAAATTCTGTTTTTACCGCTCCTAAAATTTCCCAAACCTCACTTGAACGTTTTTCGATAGCTAAAGTACGAAATCCCATTTGTAAACTACTCAAAAAAGCAACTAAATTCGTTGGACCAACAACTGTAACTTTATATTTATTTTGAATTTCAGCAAAAAAACCGGGTCGTCTGAGAATTTCGGCATAAAGTCCTTCGGTAGGGACAAAAAGAATAGCGAAATCAGTTGTTTGTGGTGGAATAATATATTTGTCATAAATATCTTTAGCACAAGATTTTACTGAATTTTCAAATATTCTTCTTAAATTATCAATATTTTCAATATTATTATCATAAGCATCAACTAAACGTTCATAATCTTCGATTGGAAATTTTGAGTCGATTGGTAATAAAATCGGCTCTCCATCAATATTTTTACCTGGTAATTTTATTGCATATTCAACAACTTTTCTGTCATCTCCTGGATGTTCGTTTTTTTTATATTGTTCAGGAGAAAGGACTTGTTCTAAAATTGCTCCTAATTGTACTTCTCCAAAAGTTCCTCGAGATTTTACATTGGATAAAACTTTTTTCAAATCGCCAACTCCTGTTGCAAGTTTCTGCATTTCTCCCAAACCTTGATGAACAGATTCTAATCGCTCATTTATTAATTTAAACGATTCATTAAATCTTTTTTCAACACTTTCTTGAAGTTTTTCATCAACCGTTTTACGCATTTCTTCAAGTTTTTTACTATTATCTTCTTGAAGAGTTGTCAATTTATTTTCAACAGTTGTGCGGATTTCATTCAATTTATTCTCGGTTTCTTTTTTAATATCTGATTGTTTGTTGATTAAATCATCGAATTTTTGTTTTTGAAGTTCATTAAAATCTTTTACATTTTGAGAAAATTTATCTTCAAAAGATTTCAGTGAATTTGTCTGTTCAATTCTACTTTCTTTAACATTTTTGGAAAATTCTTCTTCAAAAGATTTTAAAGAAGCAGTTTGTTCTGTTCTACTTTCTTTAAAAGAATTAATTAATTCTTCTCTATTTATTTTAAAAGCATTTTGATTTTCAGTTCTATTTGCTTTAAAAGCGTTTTGACTTTCATCTCTATTTCTTTGAAATTCATCTTTTAAATCTGAATTTAATCTCAATAAATCAGATTCAAATTTCATTAATCTTTGTTTAATTTCTTCAGAATTATTATTAGCATTTTGATTTGATTTTGATTTAGTAACAAAAAGACTGATAAAAAGTAAAATGATTAAAACTGAAAGTAAAACTATTATTATTATGTTCATAATGAAATCTATTAATTAAAGTCGTTAAATGATACCTATGGCATGCAGATTTAAAATAATAGAAATTAATATTTTATCGGCATCTTCTCTACTTTTAATGCTGACTTTGTTTATGAGATTTCTAAATTTTTTTTTTAAGTTATTATACAAAGTCATTTTATTAGAATATTCAAACAAATTTCTTAAAATTATTGTTTAATTAATTTTTTGAAAACAAACCCGTTTTCTGAAATAATTTTCACAAAATAAACTCCATTTGCTAAATTTGAGATATTAAAATTGAAATGATTTGAATTAATTTCATATTTATTTACGAGTAGATTTAAAGTTGAATATATTTCGATTGTTTTCAGATTGTCCATATTGACTGCAACATTTCCTGAAGTTGGATTCGGATACATTTTTACATCAAAATTAGCATTTTCATTAAAGCCTACTGTATTAATACAAACTTCATTTGACAGTTCGGATTCTCCAGTTACATTTACAGCGGTAATTCGGTAACACAAGTTTCCTAATGGATAATTTTCGTGAATAAATGTAGTATCAATAATATTAGAATTTAATAATTCACTATTAAGATAAACATTATAATATTCAGCACATTCCAAATTATTCCAAGTAAGTATTATATTATTTTCTGAAAGTTCAGCTGTTAAAAAAGGAGTTTCGCAAAGAATATTAATTGTAGAAAATACAGGAAAAACAAAACAATCGCCATTAGTATAATTTGTAGAAATTGTATAAGTATAAAAACCTCCGGAAACATTTTCATCGGTATAAAAAGTATTTGAAGTCGTAGCAATTTGAAGTCCGTTACGTTTTATAACAAAAGAAGTTGCCATCTCATCAGCATCCCATGTTAATTCAACATTTGGATTTTGATAAATTGTGTGAAAATTTAAGATTTCGCCACATAAAACGAGATTATCGCCACAATTACTCTCAAAAGTTGTGTCAATACCTACAGTTGGAGTACCCGAAGAAGCATAAATTACATCTCCATTATCGTAACGAATAATATAAGAACATTCAGAATTGTATTGACCGGCTGTAAAAGAAACGGTTACAGTAGTCCCTTTGGCAATTACTAAAGAGTGTGATAGTGAATAGCCATCAGGCATAGTGAGTGTTTTATTTGGAGTAGCATCGCTAAAACTTAAAACTAATGTTGCTGCATTCCAACCATCTCCCCAAGTATCCATCATTTCAACTATAACATCACAAGCGAAAGTATTAGCTATAGAAAATTCTCCTTCGGCTGTGATATTGTTATCAGCAATAATGTTTGCAGTAAATTCAAAAACATCATTTATTGTTGCTGTTGGAGCGATTTCAATGTTAAATATTCCAAATTGGTCTTCGTTTGGATTAATACTACCATAATAATAATCAGGATTTAAGATATTAATATTTGGATTAGAACAAGTTAAAGTACCAACTGAATTAAAAGCAGTATAACCGCCAACGTTTTTATATTTAATCAATAGTGGAATAGTAGTTCCAACTTCAAAACTGCCGATCCAAATAACATTATCAAATTCTAATACAGGTTTATATGCAATCAGATAGAAATCGCCTTCCCATGTATTACCATCGTTTTCAGCAATAAAATGAATTGGGAAATTATGTCCGTTTTCTATTTCTGTAGAAACGGAAATATTGAAAGCATTTGCTACACTAACAGTATTTCCTGAAGCTATTGTCGGATAAATAGCAGTAGCTGTATTTATTGTTAATAAAGTATCTGAACAAGAAATAGTAACATTTGTAGTTCCTTCCAAATCTGATGTTCCGACATTTTTCAGGAATAATGTTAAATATGTAGTTTCTCCAAAAGTTAATATTCCGTCTCCGGCAAGAGTATAACTATCTTTAACAATATATGGTAATTCCGGACTAATGCAATTTATATTTTCATAAATTGTAGTTTTATTGAAAGCTGTAACAACTAACAGAACTTCACCGGGTACAAAAGTATGATTGATTTCTACTTCTCCATTTTGATTGGTAAAGGCGCTATAATAAACATTATTTTGAGAAATACAAACAAGGGCATTTGCAATAGGACTACCTGAACATGTAATTGTTGTAGTGAAAGGAATTCCAACTAATAATGTAGAATTACTACTTAAAATTACATCAGGTTTTTTAGTTCTCAATTGAAGGGAAACATCTCCGAAAGTTGTCCATGTTTTAACAGTTTCAACATCGGAATTTCCGCTATTAGTTTCAGTTAACCCAAGATTAAAAGCATTAACAACAATAGAACCCCAATGTTGAATTTGACTATCAGTAGTAATTCCATTTTGACCTGAATATGAAGAATAATCAAATCCACCGGTTAAAATATCATAAAAATAATCTTGTATTCTCATTGGAGGGGTCCATGCTTGATTAATAGACGACATTAAAGTAACAACGGCACCTCCGTTTTCTTTCTTCAACCATGCTTCTGCAAAGCAATCGTTACTTTCATGAAAAGCACCGTTTACACAAGCAACAGAAACAATAAAAGGTAATTTTGTGCCGTTAGTAAGCTGATTAACATTTGTATTACTAAAACCTGTTGTAACGAAAGATGTTGAACCTCCATGACCTGCATAGGCAATTGAAGATACACCTGCATTAATATGATTTTTTAAAGTAGTTGCATTAGCACCGGGATCATAATCTTGCAGATGTGTATTATAAGTAAAAGGAGCTAATCTTTGTGTATAAATTCGTTGAATATGTAGATAATCTACTTCGCCGTCATCGCCAATTCCATTGCCTTCCGAAGAACCTATTCCAATAAAAGATTCCCGCCAATTATCGTCCATATCAGGATTCCTCTCATATTGAATTGTTTTATTTATCTGAATAGCAAGCTGTTGCGTATTACTACAAGAAAATCTTCCTATAGCAATATCCGGAAAATTATCTGTTCCTGAAACACAGCCCATTTTAGGGTCTGTTGGAGAATTATCGACTACTTGTTCCGATTTAATATCAGCCCAATCGCCAACTAATTGAACATATAATAAATTTGGGTGTGCATTATAGAAATTCTGAATATTAGTTTTCACCATCGTTCCTGTTGCTACTACTTCTTTATAAACGATAAAACCTTTTTCTCTTTTCCAAGTTATATAATCATTGATAGCAGCAGAATCTCGTGGAGTTGTAATTACAAGGATTTCACCATATTCCTCAACAGAAAGAGCTACTTTGGGAGTTGAATAATTTAGAAAAATTCTTTTATACATTTCCTCTGCTTCTCTTATGTGAGAATTGTTCGATTTTAATAATGGATTTGTTGCAAGCTCATTGTTTTCGGTTAAAATGACTTCAATTTCATGAAAAACTCTTAAAGTATTAGTTGAAGAATTATATTGAAATGGATAGACATTCACGGAAGTACCTCTAATATCTCGAATAATAAAAGGTTCATTAACTATTGCGGACGATTCTGGATAAAAAGAATTGATGATAGAAGCGGGGTCAATTTCATAAGGGATTAAATCCGGATTTTGATTTCGATAAATTATACCACGAGAAGGAATTAACGGATAATCTAACTGATAATCGGTGTAATTTGAATTTATTACATTAATTTCTACATTTTTGTTTGCAGGTAATTGAATTGCAGCACTTAAATATGGTAATTCAGCCCAACCTTTTTTTTCTGTAAAAGTTGAAGAACTGAAAATTATTTTTTCATAATTAATTCCATTTAATTCAATATTTTTTAAAGACCAATCATTTATTTTAAATGATAAACCATATTCATTATAATTTGGTTGTGAAAATTTTACGTCAAAACCTTGTGCATTAGTGAAAATTGCGACTAAAATAAAAATAACTGCTATTAAAAATTTTTTCATAATTACCTAAAATTATTATTGACAAATTTAATGAAAATTTATGAAAATTCAAAATAAATTGAAGAGAAATGATTTGAAGAGAAAAAGATGTTTTATAATGGACTTTTTTAATCACTAAATACAAAAGTTAGTAGAATCTTGCTAACGTATATCAAAACTTCGGAGAAATTTCACATTATGTGAACCATATTCTTCCTCTCGAACGTAATCTGCTTTTATGAAAATAATGTATTTTTTTTATATCAGTAATTTCAATATTGTATAAGAATCTTATTTGTAATGTCTCACAGCACTTTCTTCAATTTGACGTAAAAAACTATTTTCGACAATACCGGCTTTTTCAATATATTAAACAATAATTTTTACATAAAATATTTTTTGATTAATTTTATCACCTTATCGTTTTATTTTTCTCAAAGCGTCATGATATTGTTTTGCATAAATATTATGTTGGGACAAACTTATTGCAAAATTATGATAACCTGAAAAATCCGGTTTTGCACAGAAATATAAATAATTATGTTTTTCAGCATTTAAAACAGCATCTATTGAAGAAATTGATGGAACACAAATCGGACCTGGGGGCAACCCTTTATATTTATATGTATTATATGGAGAGTCAATTTCTAAATGTCGATTTAAAATTCTTGTAAGAGTAATATCTCCAACAGCAAATTTTACAGTTGGATCTGCTTGTAGCAACATTTCTTTATTTAGCCGATTTATGTATATTCCTGCAATTATTGTTTTTTCATCATTTTTATTTGTTTCTTCTTCAACGATTGACGCTAAAATACTAACTTCAATTTGTGTCAATCCAATTTCTTCTGCTTTTTCTTTGCGACTTTCATTCCAAAAATTTTCATATTCTTTATTCATTCTTCTTATAAAATCTTCAACCGAAGTGTTCCAATAGAACTCATAAGTATTTGGAATGAAAAACGACATAAATATTTCCCTTTTAAAATTGTATTCTTGAATAATATTGTTATTTTTAAATGCTTGAGAAAATTCTATAGAATCCGGTTCTAAAAAGTATGATAATTTTCCGGCTAAAATATCTAAATTTCTTACACTAATAAATGAAAGTTTTACAGTACTCTGTTTTCCACTTCGTAAATTATTAATTAATTCGTTATTTGACATTAATTTTGTTATTTTATACTTTCCGGGATAAATTTTATCATGATATTTTTTCAATTTTGCAACAAATTTGAATGATTCAATATCTATAATTTTGTCAGATTGTTCTAAAATATTTATTACGCTATCAAAATTAGAATTAGTTTTAATATAGATGTAATATTCTGACTCTATGTTTTTTACGTTTGGAGAATAGATATTATTATAATACCTCCTTCCAATAATTAAAATAAAAATTAATAAAAATATTAAAAATATCAATGAAAATAGGATAATTTTTTTTAGTTTTGTCATTTATTTTAGTTTTGAAAATTTATTGTAATTTTTATTATGAAACAGCATTATTTTATTTTTATTATATTTATTTTATTCATTTCTTGTTCAAATAATAATAATTGTTTGAAACATTTAGGAAAGAAAATGGTAAAAAAAGAATTTTTATCAGAATTTAAGACTTTGAAATTAAACAGTATGTTTGATATTACATTAGTTGATAGTTCTGTTTATTCGATAACTGTTGAAACTTATGAAAACATAATTCCAATGATAAGTATGGAAAGAAAAAATGACACATTAAATTTAAAAAATGATTATAATTGCACTTGGTTGAAAAAAGAAGATATGCCAAAAATAAGAATTACCGCACCTAATATAGAAGAAGTATTAGTTGATGAAGCTTGTAATATTCGTACAGATGGAATTTTAAAGTATGATAAATTTCTCCTTGAAGTTAAAGCAAAAATTGTTAGTTGCGATTTAAACTTGGATTGTACGCTTTTTTCAGGTAAATTTATTTATACTACAGGAGATTATTACATTAGAGGTGTAGCTGCTTGGGTTTCATTTCTAAATTATGGTAAAGGGAATTTACATGCTGAAAATTTTAAATGTAATCATCTTGATTTAATGCATAATTCAGTTGGATATAGTAATATTTCTTGTTATGGATACTTAAAATTTATTGAAATCAAACTCGGTTATGTGTATTTATTTACGGCACAATGCCCGAATATTATTTTTGAAAATAACGAAGATAAAAAATTACTTTTTACAGAAGGTTGTTTAAATGAATAATTACAATTTTTTTATACAAATAACGTTAAATAAATAAAAATAAATTATTTATGGTAATAAAAATAAATTATTTACTTGTCATAATCTGCTTAATAACATTTGGTTGCAACAAAAAATCTACTTTTCAAACAGATTCAAGCGGTTTGCAATATAAATTAATAAAATCAGAAAACAAAAATGCTCAAAAAGTAGCTTTAGACGATATTGTTGAGCTAAATCTGACAAGTGAAAAAGAAGATGGAACAATTTTATTTGATTCTAAAAAATCAGATAGAAAATATTTACGTAAAATATCTCCTGCTTCTCATGTTGGAGGTAGTTTTGAAGACGGTTTAAATTTATTATCAGAAGGTGACTCTATCGTTTTCTACGTAAATGCTGAAAATTATTACCATTATACTGAAAAACTCGAAGTTTTACCGGAAAATATTAAATTCGATGATAAATTAATTTTTAAAGTGAAATTAATTGATGTAATGGATAGCCAAGAAAGAACACGAGTAATTGATAATCAGTATCATAAAGATACAATTGTAGAAAACGAACTTCTTTCAACTTATTTAAAAAACGCTAATATTAAAATAAAACCGACAGAAACAGGATTAGTCTTTTTTGAAACAAAACAAGGAAGTGGAAATTTTCCAACGACAAATAATAATATAGTATTAAATTATACAGTAACATTGTTAGACGGAACTTTGATTGAAACAACATTAGATAAAAAACCTTTTCAATTTAAAATTGGTAGAAATCAAGTAATTAAAGGTTTGGAGGAAGGAATATTAAAAATGAAAAAAGGTGGAAGCGCTATGCTTTTTATTCCATCGAAACTTGCTTATGGAAGTGTAGGAAATAGTAAAATTCTGCCATATACAACTTTAATTTTTGATATAGAATTAATTGATATTCTATAAAGTATAAGAAAAATAGACAGCAATCAATATGGCTAAAAATAAAATTTCCACAATGTCCTGCAAGGATTATACTTTTTTAATACTAGGCTTTAGCTTCAGAGAAAGAAGTTCGCTTGCAAAATTAGCTCTGCAAAGACGACAGTTTATTGGATGGCTTTTAAATATACTTTTTAAATATTCATTCTTATTTATATTTTTATTTCTTTTATTTTTAACTTTTTCTTGTAAAAATAACAAAAAAAAAACAGAAAAAGTTAAAAATAATATTGCTGATACGGCAAAACTTGAAAATTTTAATTATATAATAGATTCCGTTTCAAACAATGTTGCCGTATTAATTATTGGAGAAGATGGTAAATCTGAATATGTTATTAATCAACAGGATAAGATTTTTCAAAAAACTAAAACAGGATTAGAATATCGTTATATAATTTCCGGAAAAGGAAAAAAATATCCTATTCCTGGAAATGTTATTACGGTAGAAATGACTTATAAAACCGAAAAAGATTCTTTAATTTTTGATACAAAAAACGTTTCTGATATTTTTAAAATGAAACTAACAACTGCCTCACATAAAGGAGGTTGTATTGAAGAAGCATTTGGAATGCTCACAGAAGGCGATAGCGCTATCTTTAAAATCGATGCAGCTAATTTTTTTCATTTTTCACAGAAAAAAGTAAATTTACCCAATTTTATAAAAAAAGACGACAAACTTATTTTTAACATTAAAATGAAAAAAATTGAAATTATTGACGAATTTGTTAAAAATAATGCAGAAATATATAAATTTAATATCGAACAAGAGCAAAATTTGATTGAACAATTTATACAAACTATAAATAAGCCTCGAAAAAAATTAAATTCCGGCTTAAGTATTATTTCAATAGAAAAAGGCTCAGGAAAAAAAGTAAAATCAGGTAACGAAGTTACAATTGACTATACAGCTTCATTTATTGACGGGAGAGTTTTTGATTCAACAATTGAAAGAAATGATCCGTTTAGCTTTGTTGTTGGTAAAAAAGAAGTAATCGAAGGATTAGAGCAGGGAGTTCAAGAAATGAAAGTTGGCGATCATGCAATTTTAGTAATTCCTTTCTCACTCGCTTATGGAGATACAAAAACAGGAATAATTCCTCCTTTTACTACATTAGTTTTTGAAATAAAAATTCTAAATGCCAAATAACATAGAAACATTATTATATTTCGGATCGTTTAATCCTATTCATATCGGACATTTGGCTATTGCCAATTATTTCGCTGAATTTCAATATATTAAAGAATTTTGGTTTATTGTTACTCCACAAAATCCTTTAAAACAAAATCAAAATCTATTAGACGACCGACAACGAAAATATATGTTGGAATTAGCTATAGGTGATTATTCAAAATTTAAAGTTTCTGACATCGAATTTTACCTCCCAAAACCTAATTACACGATAAATACTCTCACATATCTACAAGAAAAATATCCAACAAAAAAATTTGCTTTATTGATAGGCAGTGATAATTTGAATAATTTTCATAAATGGAAAAATTATAAAATAATTTTAAAAAATTACAAACTTTTTGTTTACAAACGCCCAAATTATGATTTTGAAGAAACCTTTAACAATTTGATGAAAATAAAAAATGCCAATATTAAAATAATCGAAGCACCCGAATATGAAATTTCTTCAAGTTTTATTAGAGAAGGAATAAAAGCAAATAGAGATATGCGTTTTTTTCTACATGAGAATGTTTGGAGATATATTCAGAAAATGAATTTCTATAAGTAGAATAAGTGAATTATTTTATAGGAGTTTTTATTGATGTTTTTTTGTTCCGTTTAGATAATGCTCGTCATAAATTTTTATTTATTGTCTTTCCTAACAACTTGTTAAACTTTTTTCAGATACTTTATTTATACTAAAATGTTATCAAATTAGCAAATAATATTCTTTATGAAAATCTACAATATGGCATTTAGACATGTTATTGTTGGCTTAATGGTCAAAATGGAGGACGAAACCATTATAAGTAAATGGATTGGAAGGACAATTTACGGATTTAAAAACTAAATTGAGAATCATAATGGGTTGTTATGGACACACAGAAAAATTCTTATTGATGAGTACTTTCATAAGATTTTTGATTATCATAATATATTCGTTAATAATTTTTTCATGGTCGAAAGCTAATTTTGGCAAATCACTGATTTCAAACCATTTACAGTTTTCAGCATCATCTCCGGCTTTTGGAATAAGAGTTTCGTTTATATGAGAATAAAAAACTACTGTAATAGTTCTTCCACGTGGGTCTCGATTTACATCTCCAAAAGTTTTAAATTGCTGAAATTCAATGATTTGCAAATTTGTTTCTTCTAAAACTTCTCTTGCGACTGCTTCTTCTAAACTTTCATTCATTTCTACAAAACCACCCGGCAAAGCCCAAAAATTCTTAAAAGGTTCGTTTTTTCTTTGTATTAGAAGAATTTCAGTTAAGATTATTTTTGTAATGATAGCATCAACAGTAACTGTTGGACGTGGGTAATCGTAAGAATATTTCATTTTTAAAATATATATCTATTTGTTAAAAAGCAAAGAGATATAAATATAGCATATTATTTTGATCTTTCAACATATTCTTTTGTGCGAGTATCAACTTTTATTTTTTCGCCAATTTCGATAAAAAGCGGAACCATAACTGTTGTACCTGTTTCTATAGTTGCAGGTTTTAGAGCATTTGTAGAAGTATCTCCTTTTAGTCCTGGTTCTGTATAAGTTATTTCAACAATAATAAAAGGAGGTAACTCGCAAGAAAGAGGAGTTTCTGTTTCAGCATGAACAATAACTTCAACTTCTTGACCTTCTTTTAAAAATTCAACACCTTCGATAAGAGCTTCTTGCATAGAAATTTGTTCAAAAGTTTCAGAGTGCATAAAATTATAACCCATATCATCTTTGTAAAGAAATTGATAAGGACGTCTTTCTATTCTAACGATATCTATTTTTACTCCTGAATTAAATGTATTTTCTATAACTCTACCATTTTCTAAACTTTTCATTTTTGTTCTTACAAAAGCACCACCTTTACCGGGTTTTACATGTTGAAAATAAACAATTTGATAAAGTTTACCATTAAATTCTATGGTTAATCCGTTTTTTATATCTGCTGTTGTTGCCATAATTTATATTTTTCGTGCAAAAATAATATTTTTTTCTTAATATTTATATTTTTTTACAAAAAAATCTTTCGGACTGTATTTTAATTTTTATTATCACTAAGTCCGAAAGAATATTTGTTAATTTTTACAATTTAGTTTTTATTGTTTTAATAAAGCTTTTGTTACCATTTGGTCTTTTACTTTTACTTTAACTATATAGTTTGCGTTAGGCAAATTACTAATATCTATGTTATTTACTTTATCTTTAGTTTGACCATAATAAACCACTAAGCCTCTGACATCAAGAATTGTAATAGATTCAACATTCTCAGCTTCAACAGTTAATTCATTATTTGCAGGATTTGGATAAACTAAAACACTATTGAAAATTTCATTAGAAGCAATTGCATTTGTTTTAACATGAATAAAATTTTCTTTTGTTATCGTATCTTTTCCCGTACCATTTTCAGCTATTAAAGTAACGGTAAAATCTCCAATATTGTGATAAGTATGAGCAGGACTTTGAGTTGTTGCTCCTAATCCGTCCCCAAAATCCCATTGCCAAGAAGTTGGAGCATTTGCACTCATATCTGTGAATTGAATAGATTCATTTACAGCAGGATTAGTTTTATCTACAGTAAATTGGGCAACAGGGGCAACTTCGGTTGCAGTTGCATGTACATGAATATAAGCAGGCATTGATTTAGTATTTGCTCCTTCAGCATTAGAAACTGTTAGTGAAACAGTGTAATTGCCTTCAGATTGATAAGTATGTGCCGGATTTTGTTCTATAGAAGTTGTTTGATCGCCAAAATTCCATAACCAGGAAGTTGGTTCGTTTATACTCATATCTGTAAATTGAATAGGTTCGTTAATTGTAGGATCTGTTTTGTTTACATAGAAATTTGCAATCGGAGCGACAACTATAACGCCTGGTTCAATATCTATAAAAAGAGTATTATCTGTTACATTTCCATTGGGAAGTGCAAAATAAATACCTGCAGCTGAGCCGTATGCTTTAAGGTTTAAGGTTATTGGAAAATGTCCGGATTCTGTAGTCGTACCGGAAAGAACGACGCAACTTCTCTGACCGGAAACTAAATATTCAGAACTTTGACAATACGAAAAACCAGTTGGTAAACCCTGAACAGACATAATTTTTATAGCTGCTATAGCGTTAACTGTAATACCTCCAACTTCAGCTGATGTCGGAGGTATTATTGTCAAAGTTACACTATAATGCACACCAACAGTTCCGACAGGCAAAGTTTCCGGACATACTTCTCCAGGTTTAGCATTATTCGTACCACCGACTATGTCAATACAATTAGGATCTGAGGTACATTCACAAATAGCTTGTGAAAACAAATTAATATTTGCAAACGCAAAACAAAAAATAAATAAAACTATAGTTTTTTTCATATAAAAAATATTTACTAATTAAATTTATAAGTTACCATTACTTCATATCTTCGAGGAGCACAAATATCAGCCGGTCTCCCGGAGAATGTTTGATTCAATAAATTTCTTACAACGAAGACAGCTTTAACATTGTGACTAAAATTAAATCCAAAATTAACATCTATATTTAAAAATGTCTTTTTTGCATTTTCTTTTCTATAATTCCAGTATCCCGGAATCAGAACTTGATTACTTAATAATTCTCCATAAAAATAATATGCTATATCCTGCTCTGTACTTAAATCAGCTAAATCTCTTTCATCACAGAAAATTCTATCTACATTTTTAATAGCACTTTTCCATTCTACAGATAGCCCTGCTATTAATCTTTTAGCATCAATTTGAAAATCAGCTTTAATAGAATGTTTGAAACGATATTTTAACAAATTTGTAGTAGTAGACGCAGTTTCGTCTGCTCCATCTTTATGCAATGGGTAATTATAGGAATAAGAAAGTGTAGCAGAAAGAGTAGCTCTGTTTATCTTTCCTACTATTCCGGTACTAATATCGAAACCTGAAATCATTACATCATTCATGTTTTTTGCGATAAATCCTATTTCAAGAGTATCTATAGCATCTAAACTATCAAGAATTAATGGGACTTCTTTTCCTGTATTATGGTCAAAAATACCAAAAGAAAATTCCAACATATTATGCATTTGTTGGTGGTAAATAGAAAAGTCTGCAAACCCTTTCCAATTACTTGAAATATTAAAACCTTGTTTTAAACCTATTTCAGTATTCCAACCTGTTTCAGGAAGAGCATTAGGATTCGGGTGAATTGCAGCACCACCTAAGTCTGTAGAAGTATATTTCTCCGAAATAGAAGGGAATCTATAACCCTGACCAATAGAAGCACGAATAAAAGTTTTTTCTGTTAATTCGTAATTTAATCCTACTCTGGCAACCGGTCTAATTGGAAAATTTTTAACTGCAGTTTCCGAATGTTCAGAATCAAGCATAAAGTATTCTCCTCTAAGTCCCAAAGAAATTTTTAAACGATTAAATTTTGCATCTAATTGTGCATATAGCGAAGTATTATTTGCAGTATGATTTCCAAACAAATTTGCATACACTTTAGAATAAGACTCTACTATCCCTGCTGTTACTATCCATCTTTTTGCAAAAGTATTATTATATTGAAATTCTGCATAATAGGTATCACTTGTACTACTTTTACTTTCGTCACTATTAATATTATTTGTTCTAAAATATCGAGTACGTAAACTATAGCGACCGCCATCGCGAGGGCTATAATAATAAACAAACGGGTCAAAATTAAATCTAAAACCATGAGTAGGAAAAACCATCGATACATTAGGATTTGGTAAAAAAGGAGTCGTGTCCGAAGCATAATTAAAAAAATCACTTTTAATTGTTGCCATAAAATTAGAATTAAAACCGACACTTAAACCTTCTACTTTTTTAAATCTATATCTAGTATTAACATTGAATCTGGTATTTTGCTTATAATCGTTTATACGATATCCTTCATCACAAGTATTATTTCCTCCAATAACTAAGTCAAGATTTCCAAATTGTTGTTTATGATTAAAACTTAAACCACTATACATCGGAGCTCTAAAGAAATAATATATTGATTTTCTTCCAATAATTTCTACAGGATTTCTTCCTGCATCATCATTATAAAAATCATTTCCCCACCATTTCCAACTATCTTCACGTGGGTTTCCATAAGTTCCTACATAATAAGACACATTTGTTTCAGGTTTTGGACCCGGATATGCAGAACGAATATTTACTACTCCACCAAGAGCCGAAGAGCCAAACAATGCAGAAGAAGCACCTTTTATTACTTCAATTTGTGATATGTTTTCCATGGGAATAAAATCCCATTTTACATCTCCGACATCCGCCGACATAATAGGAAGTTCGTCCATCAAAATTAAAACTCTACTTCCTGCACCATAACTCCAACCACTACTCGAATGAATACTAATTTGCCCATCATTCACATCTACCCCTGAAAGTTTTGTTAAAGCAGAAGTTAAATCATAAGTATTTTTATTTTCTAGCTGAGTAGGTTTCAGAACTTCCATAGAAACCGTAATTTCAGAAATTTTTTGTTCAAATTTACCGGCACTGACAACAACTTCTGACAAAACTTCTGAAGATTCTGTAATAATATAATCTAAATCTATAAAAGATTTAACATCTACAGTATCTATAATTATTTCGTAACCAACATATTGAACTGTAATTTGATATTTGTCATTAGGAACTGAAAAAGTATAATTTCCACTAAAATCGGTTGCCGAACCAAAAGTACCGGAAGATTTATTTACAAGAGAAACAGCAGTAATATTAACACCAAACAATGGCTCCTTTGTGTTTTTATCTGTTATTGTACCGGAAATTGTACTTTTAGATTTTGTATTTGCGTTTTGAGAGAAAATAATTTCAGGTAAAATTATTAAAATTATTACAAAAATAAATAGAAATTTTTTCATAAAAAAATTTTTCAAAATTAACACTTATTTTCAAAAAATACTAATTTTTTTTTAAATCTAATCCGGTCGAAACAAAAAAAATTCTTAAAAAAACAAAAAAAACTTTTCGATGAGACTAAAAAATACGTAACAAAAATTTTTTGTTACAAATATTTCAAAAATTCCACTATCTGATTCACTCCATCTTGTAATTTTCCTTTTATCATATTTCTAACTATCATATTCGCTTGCAAATGCACAACAATTCTGGCTGCTGTTTCATAAGTTGTAAGTGATTTTAATTGTATCCAAACAGTAAAATTTTCAGAACCACTATCTACAGTAGAAATTTTTACAACTTTAAATGGCTGTTTTTCAACGATTTGTAATTTAATATATTTGCCTTTAACAGAAAAAAAACAATCATCTTCGGTAGCTGTCCAATTTTCTAATTCAGGGGGAATAAATTTTGACATATTTCTCATATCGGAAATTTTGGAAAAAATAATTTCATCAGAATTATTTATTTTGACGGTTTTACTAATAACTTCTAAATCTTTCATTGACAATTATTTTTTCCAATTTTCGGGGTCTAATCTCCATTCTTTTAACAAATCAACTTCTTTTTCTGAAATATAATTCAAATTTAAAGCCGTATCAATCAAATCATTATAATTAGATAATGTATATAATGGGATTTTTTCAACTTCAAAAGCATCTTGGCTCTTTTGAAATTGATAAGAAAAGATTGCAACCATTCCAACAATTTCACAACCTGCCTCTCGGAGAGCTTTTACTGCATTTAAACTACTTCCTCCGGTTGAAATTAAATCTTCCACTATTACGACTTTTTGTCCAATACAAATACTCCCTTCAATTTGATTTCCCAAACCGTGGTCTTTTGAACTTGAACGAACATACACAAAAGGTTTCGATAATTTGTCGGCAACTAATGCACCTTGCGCAATTGCTCCAGTAGCAACTCCTGCAATGATATCGTAATTTGAAAATTTCTCTTGAATTAATGACACGAAAGAATCTTTTATAAATGTACGAATTTCCGGAAAAGATAATGTTTTACGATTATCACAATAAATTGGAGAATGCCAACCTGATGCCCATGTAAAAAAATTTGCAGGTTCCAATTTTATTGCTTTAATTTGTAATAATTTTTCAGAGATTATTTTTGATGTTACATTCATAATTATTAATATGATTAAAATTTTTTACAAAGATACAATTTTTCTTTTATCTGAAAATATTTTAAATGAAAATTTGGATAAAAAAATTAACATTTTCGACAAAAAATTTGAACTATTTTTAAAAGAAATTCTTTTTCAAGAAGAAAAAATAACAATAAATATTTATGGATGCTTAGAAGAAAAAGTTTTTAAAATGTTTTCAAGTTATTTTAAAATCATAAAAGCAGCAGGCGGAATTGTATTAAACAACCACAACAAAATACTAATTATAAATAGATTTAACGTCTGGGATTTTCCGAAAGGTAAACAAGAATATGGTGAAAATATTGAGCAGACAGCTATAAGAGAAGTTTCAGAAGAATGTGGAATCTTGGAAAGTGATTTGGAAATAATAGAAAAATTAAATATTTCATATCATATATATTTTCTTAAAGATTACTATATTTTAAAAGAAACAAATTGGTATAAAATGTTTTTCAACGGTTATTACCAATTAAAGCCACAAATTGAAGAAGATATAACTAAATTGGAGTGGATAAATAAAGAATTATTAAATGATTACATGTCTTTATCATATCTTTCAATAAAAGAGTTGATAAAAACGATAAAATAAAAAAACTCCGAAAAGATTTCAGAGTTCTTTTATTTTAATTTGTTAAAAAATTATACTTTTTTTCGTGATGAATAGTTAATTTTTAAAGCACTTGCTTTTCTAAGTTCTTGTTTTATATCGGTAACGATACCCATTTTTGTATCCTTATGAACTTTTAAGGAAGTAGTCATAAAAGGTACTTCTGCTTCGTCGCGTTTTTCGCGTTCGGCAATAATATAGTCTTTTATGTCATCTAAACCTGCGAAAGAATCATTTAATTGGATACGAGGTTCTGTTCCTAAAGTTTTTTGAAAAGCAGCTCTAGGTTTTCCAACGTATATATAACTTACCAAAGATTTTTTTTCTAATTTTTTTATTTCAGTTGCTTGTGGCAATGATTGCGAAGCAACTTCAACTTTTAATTCTACTTCTTTCATTGAAGTAGTAACCATAAAGAAAAAAAGAATCATAAAAACAACGTCGGGTAACGATGCCGTAGAAACAGCCGGAACTTCTTTTTTATCATTATTTCCAAATTTTGACATATTATTTTCCTCCTATATTTTTTGGTTCTGCTTCTGATATTCTTTGCGGATAAATTTCTTTAATAGCATCTTGTTGTACTTCACTTAATTCGTCAAATGTAGTTTTTCCAAAATATTGTAAAGCGGCTTCGTTTCTTAATTCATTATATGCTGATACAAGGATATCTTGAATTTCTATATAACGACTATAAGTTGTACCTCTATCATTTTGTAAAGAAATTATACCTTTAGAAACCAAAACAGGACTATTTATACCTTTAATACTTTTTTCTTCCATTTCAGGAAGCTCGTTTTTGGTCGGATTGCTTTTAATAAATTCTTTTGCTTTTTCTTTTAGATTATTAACCAAAGTTGGTTTTCCTCCCACTAAAAGTTTATCATATTGATTTACTTTAATAGGTAAAAGATTTCTCTCTTTGATTTCAACTTCAGTTTTAACTTTATTATTTTCAGCGATAGGTGGTAATTGGCGGGCAATACCGGTATCAGTGTCCATTGTTGTAGTAACCAAGAAAAAAATCAAAAGTAGAAAAGCAATATCTGCCATTGAACCTGAATTTATTTCCGGGGTTTTATGTTTTCCCATGATTTTTAATTTTTATTATTTCCAAATTTTTGAAATCTCACCATAAACTAATGTCACTATTGTGAACAACCCCACAACATAAGTAATAAATAAACCGGCTTCAATCAATTTGCATGTCGCCGGAGTTGGTAATTCATCTAATCCCAACACGTGTGGAACAGTTGCACTTGCGCCAAAATAAGCAGCAACAACAACAACTGCTGCTATGGCAAAGGTAATTAATAATGTTTTTACTCGTTTCTTATCAGAAAAAGCATTTACAACTATTTGAAAAATTGCCCAAACAATAGTTACAATAGTGGTAATAATGAATAATACTTCAGTAAAAGTCATTATTATTGCTGTCCAATTAGTAGCTATTTCACTTGTTGCATATACTTGTGCGTCAGACGCCAAATCAGATATTGCTGCCATTTGGCTATCTAGTTTTCCTAAATCCATCGCAAAAAATTGGATAATTAGGAGAACTATTATTCCCATTAGGGAATAATATCCTATTTTTAATATTTTCGATGCCATATTATTTTAATTTTAATGTTGAACATTTATTTTTTGTTACTGTAATCCATTAACATATCAATTAATGAAATAGAAGCATCTTCCATATCACCAACAATACTGTCAATCTTACTTAGAATATAATTATAGAAAACTTGAAGAACCAAAGCAACAATAAGACCTCCTACCGTTGTGATAAGAGCAACTTTCATACCACCGGCAACTAATGTTGGGTTAATATCTCCTGCTATTTGAATAGCATCAAATGCTTGAATCATACCAACAACTGTTCCCAAGAATCCTAACATAGGACCAATAGCGATAAATAAAGATATCCAAGATAAACCTTTTTCCAAAAGTCCGGTTTGAACACTACCATAAGATACTACAGATTTTTCTACAATATCTAAACCCGAATCATAACGGTCTAAACCTTCAAAAAAGATACTTGCAACAGGTCCTCTTGTTTTACGACAAACTTCTTTAGCTGCTTCAATTCCACTTTCATTTAAAGTAGTTTCTAATTTTATTAATAATTTTTTTGTGTTTGTTGAAGCTAAATTCAAATAAATAATTTTTTCAAAAGCTACAGCAAGACCAATAATAAAACAAATTAAAATTGGAGCCATCCACATAGGACCACCTTCAATAAATTTAATTTTCAACTGTTGATGCAAACCTACTTCTTCTTCTACCGGTGCTTCGTCAGCCGGAGTTTCTTCTATTTGATTAACATCGTTTTCCGTAGCTACTTGTTCTTTTCCGGAAGTTTGATTTTGACCTTGAGCAAAAGCTACAGATGACACGCAAAATGATAGCATACAAGCTAATCCTAATAATGCAATTAATTTTTTCATAACTAAATTTCTTTTTTTATTTTATATTAATTTTTATTTTATAATTAGCGGAGAAAATGGGATTCGAACCCATGATGCAATTTAACACCGCATACACACTTTCCAGGCGTGCTCCTTCAACCACTCGGACATCTCTCCAAAATATTATTTTTCTATAAGATTTCATCTTCTCAAAAAACTCTGCAAGTTACAACATTTTTCACTATCAAAAAAATTTTTTTTTATGCTATTAAACAAATAATTTTATAATCCACTGTTTTTCAAAAAATTATCACAATTTAAAAATTTCATTCGCGTTTTCTGATGTTTTCTCTTCAACCTCAGAAAAATTAATATTTTTTATTTCCGCTATTTTTTCTGCAATAATTTTTATATATGCAGGTTCATTCCTTTTTCCTCTAAATGGTACAGGAGTTAGATAAGGAGCATCTGTTTCTAAAACCAAATTTTCTAATGGCATTTTTTCCACAACTTTTGCAAGGCTTGCATTTTTAAATGTTAAAACGCCTCCTATTCCCAAATAAAATCCCATATCTACAACCAATTTTGCTTGTTCGTAAGAACCTGGGAAACAATGAAATATTCCTTTTAGATTTTTATTTTTATATATTTTTAAGATGTCAAAAATTTCATTCATCGAATTTCTGGAGTGAATTATAACAGGTAAATTTTTTTCAATAGCTAAATTTATTTGATAATCAAAAGCCATTTTTTGTTCTTTTAAAAAGGTTTTATCCCAATATAAATCAATTCCGATTTCTCCAATTGCAACTATATTCTCAAAATTATAATTAAAAATTTTTTTTATTTCTTCTTGATAATTTTCATTTACAGAAGTTGGATGAAGTCCCAATGTTGGATATAAAAATGATGTTTTTTGTTTTAAAACAAAAAACATTGATTCAATTGATTCGGAATCTATATTAGGTAAAACAATTTTTTCAATTCCATTTTCCAACGCATCTTGACAAACTTTCTCAAAATCAACTTTAAATTCGTCTAAATATAAATGGCAATGAGTATCTATCAACATTTTGTAATTATTTACAACTTTTTTCGTTATTTTTATAATAACTTAATATCAGAATTTATAGTATTTTTGTTAAATTTTTATTTTGAAGAAATTTTGTTTCATTATATTTTTCCTACTTTTTTGTATCTTATCTTATTCACAGAATTTGATTACTACAAAAAAAAACAATTATACAATTTCTTCCGACACAATTTTTCTTGATTCCTTAAGTATTTTCACCGAAAGTGTTAAACTTTTTGACAATAGTGGAAATCCATTGAATATTGATTTCGACATTGATTTTGAAAAATCTTCAATAATTTTTAAGGAAAAACCAAATTTAGAAAATATCACTATAAGTTATAAAACTTTCCCTATAAATTTTTTTCAGTCAAAAAGTTTTATGAAAAAAGAAGATTTTTTGATTTCTGATAGAGATGCAATTTCAAAAAGATACCAAGATTATTATAGTAGTGCAAATAGTAACATGTATAATTCCAATTTGGAAAGTAAAGGAAGCATTTTTAGAGGAATAAATTTTGGTAATAATCAAAACGCAGTCGTTAATTCGGGAATGAATTTGCAATTAGAGGGGAAAATTGCTCCAAATTTAAACGTAACAGCAGCAATCACCGACAATAATATCCCAATTCAACCCGATGGAAGCAGTCAGCAACTTCAAGAATTTGATAAAATGTTTATTCGTTTATACAATGACAAAATTTCAATTACAGCCGCTGATTTTGAACTTCAAAAACCAACAGGATATTTTTTAAATTATAATAAAAAAGTGCAAGGATTAGAATTTTCAATAAAAGACCGTTTTGACAATAAAAAAAATAAAGAAATTGCTTATCAAGCTTCGATAAGTGGTGCAATTGCAAAAGGAAAATTTAAACGTCAAGAAATTAAAGGGATTGAAGGAAATCAAGGTCCTTATAAATTAATTGGCGAAAATAATGAAACATATATAATTGTTCTTGCAGGAACAGAAAGGGTTTATATTGACGGAATTTTGCAAAAAAGAGGTTATGATAACGATTATATTATTGATTATAATTTGGGCGAAGTTTCGTTTTCTGCTTCAAAACCAATAAATAAGGATAAAAGAATAATTATTGAATTTGAATATTCCGACAAAAATTATACAAGATATTTAGTAACAACTTCAAACACGCTAAATTTCAAAAAATCGAAAGTTTGGTTTAATTTTTACAATGAAAGTGACAATAAAAATCAGCCATTTGAACAAGATTTGAAAGATAGCGAACGACAAATGTTAAAAGAAATTGGAGATAACATTGATATGGCATTAGCGCCTTCATATACTTATAATGAACAATTTGAAAAAAATCAGATTCGTTATCAAATTATTGACACGGTTGTAAATGGTATAGTTTACGATTCAATATTTGTGTATTCAACGAATCCGGATAATGCGTTTTATACTGTAGGATTTGCTTTTGTTGGGGCAAACAAGGGAGATTACAAAAAATCTGTAACAACGGCAAATGGAAAAGTCTTTGAATGGGTTGCACCACAAGGCGAAATAAATCAAGGAGAATATATTCCATATAAAAAAATTATTACTCCGAAAAAAAAACAAATGCTAACTTTCGGTGGCGAATCCGAAATCACGGAAAAAACAAAAGTTAATTTTGAATTTGCATGGTCGCGAAATGACTTAAATACTTTTTCCAAAGAAGATTCAAACGATGATAGTGGATTTGCAATAAAATCGGGAATAGAACAAGATTTTATTAAAAATGAAAAAAATCATTTTGGCTCAAAACTAAATTATATATTAGTGACAAAGAATTTTGAACAAATTGAAAATTTTCGGTCTTCCGAATTTAACCGAGATTGGAATTTGGAATCAATTTATTCAAAAAATAACAATGAACATATTATAAATGGAGAAGTTTTTTATGCAAATAAATATTTTAATACAAATTATTTTATCAATTTTTTAGATAGAAACAAAGAATATCGCGGTTTGCAAAATGCTTTAAAATTTACAGGAGAAACAAAAAATTGGAAATTTTCAGGAAATGGAATTTTTTTAAACAGTAAAGATGAATTAAATACTAGTAATTTTTTTATTCACAATATCAGCATTTCTAAAGATATTAAATATTTTTCTTTTCAGATAAAAGAATTTGGAGAAAACAACAAATGGAAACTATTAAAAAATGATTCACTTGCTGTAAATAGTTATGTTTTTAATCAATACGAAGCTAATATTTCGACAAATGATACTTTAAAATATAAATTTTCTGTAAATTATAAATTTCGACAAGACAAATTGCCTTTTGAAAATATTTTAAAAAATTCGACAAATTCACACGATTTTTCTTTTTTTACAGAAATTAATCCTAATAATAATCATAAATTAAGTTCAACTGTAACTTATAGAAAATTAAACGTTCAAGATACAACACTTTATTCTGAAAAATCAGAAAATAATTTAGTCGGAAAAATTGAATATTATTTTAAACTTTTTAAAGGGCTGTTCTCTTCTTCTACTTTTTATCAAATTGGTTCCGGTTTAGAAAGAAAGGTTGAATTTTCATATATTGAAGTGGCTCCCGGACAAGGAGTTTATACTTGGATTGACTATAATTCCAATAGTGTTCAAGAAATTGACGAATTTGAAATTGCACAATATAACGACCAAGCTACCTATATACGTGTAATTTCACCTTCTTCTGAATTTGTAAAAACCTATTCAAACCAATTAAATCAAACGCTTAATCTAAATCCACAAATAATTTGGAGAGACAAAAAAGGTATTTTGAAAATTTTAGCTTTGTTTTCAGACCAGTTTGTTTTTTCTGTTTCTCAAAAAAATACTTCCGATAAAATTTGGGAATATGCAAATCCGTTCTATATTGAAAATAATGAAAGCAAGTTAGTAAATCTTAATTCTTCAATAAGAAACAGTTTTGCTTTTAAAAGAAATGACCCAAAATTTGGAATAGATTATGTGTTTTTGTCGAATAAAAATAAGATTTTATTACTTCAAGGAATTGATGAAAATACAAATTTATCTAACACAATATTAGTTAGATATAATATTAATTTCAAATTTGGGCTTCAAGAAAAATTCACCATCGGAAATAAAACTTATTCTTCTGAATTTTTTCAAGGAAAAAATTACAAACTTGACAACAAAATAAATGAATTTCAATTAAATTACCAACCAAATTTAAGTAACAGAATATCAATAAAATACAACTATAAAAACAAAAACAACAAAATTGGAGAAGAAAAATTAAATTGCCATGATATAGGAACAGAATATAGATTAAGCTCTGTTACAAAAGGAGCTTTAAATGTTACTTTCAATTATATTTATTACAAATTTGCAGGAGAAAGTAACAGCTCAATTGGTTATGAAATGCTGGAAGGTTTACAAGTGGGAAAAAATTTTACATGGTCTATAAGTTTTCAGCGACAATTAGTCAACGGATTAGTTTTAGATTTAGGCTACAATGCACGAAAATCGGAAGATTCAAAAATTGTTCATATTGCGAATGTGCAACTGAGGGCATTTTTTTAATTTAATAATTAAAAAAAACAAGCTATCTTTTCTTATTGTAGATATTGGTTTCATCTGTTCCGGGAATTACCGGAGCTATAAGAGGAGTAAACTTCAATTTGTTTTTACGTTTGTTTATATTAATCCCTTGTGTAAATACATTTCCATGCAAACCGTCCCCTTTCCAAATGTAAATTAAATCAACTCCCGCATTTACTCTATAAAAACCGGTATCTGTTTTTCCATTAAAATTTACAATTAAATAATTTTCGTCAAAAATCAGATTAATTTTATCGTCTTTTTCATATATCCACTTTCCATACAAATCTTTTTGATCCGGATGTTCTTCAATTTTTTTACATGCCAAACAAAATAATATTGTTGTAATAATACTAATAAAAATAAGTTTTTTGTTTACGCTAGGACTAAAGTTTTTCATAATTCTTCAATTTTTTTTAAGACCAAAACATTAGTGTTTTCAAATTTTATAAAATGAATATACATGTAAATGGAATCGTTTTCTTTAGTAATATAATAGCATTGCGAATTTAACAAGCTCCGGTCAATTTTTTTAAGCACATCAGAAAAATTTGATATTTCTATTTCATTTCTGTTAAAAAATACAGCCGATCCTGCTTGAATACAACTATATTCAATTGTATCTAAATTATTGTACACTAAAAAATCAAAAGAAACTAAAAATTCTATGGTTATATCTGATAGCCCTTCTATTATTTCAATTTCATTACCGTTTTGTGTAAACGCAAAATTTTCTATCTTCCATTTACCAAAATAATGAAAATTCGATTCTTTTTTCGCAAAATTATCACAAATAGTAACATCAACGTCTTCTTCTTGACGTTCTTCTTGACGACAAGAAGAAGCTAACAATAGAAACACAAGTATTGTAAAAATAATATTTTTTTTCATAAACGATATCTTTAAATTTTATATTCACAAAGTTATATTATTTTGTATTAAAAATCACATTTTCTTAACATTTTTTGTTATATGAATATTCGTAAAGTTCAGGGTCAACGCTCAAGTTGTATGTTTCTGATAATCAGCTATTTGCAGAATTTGTTTTTCGGCATTAAATATCTATTTGACAAAACCAAACAAATATGTCTGATAATCAAGCACTTGCAAAAATAAAAAAAATAATGTGTTTACCCTATCGTAAAGTTGTCTAAAATTAAAAAAAGTATTATTTTTGTAAAAAAATTTATGAAAAAATTTGTATTTGTATTAACTTTCCTATTATTGTTTACTTATTCTTGCAAGGAAAATAAAGGCAATAAACCTAAAGTAAAAATTATTGACCCTAAATTTATTACTTTAAATGGTAAATATTTTGAAGTAAATAATGAATCTTTTTTCCCAATAATGTTAAATTATATTGTTCATTTTAGAAACATTGACAATAAATGTGTTATTGCACCATATATGCAATATGAAAACATAGAAAAATTTGAAACTAATACAGAAACTGAAAATTATGAACAATTAAGAGGGCATTTTCATTTAGTTAGAGAAATGGGATTTAATTCTATGCGGATAGTTTTGTTTTTTCTCGGAAATGATGGAGATGAACAGAATCCCCGATATAATTATGCCGGTTTTTCTATTGATACAGAATATGAAAAAATATTTTCCGGTTTAGATAAAATGGTAAAAATTGCCGAAGAGGAAAATTTAAAATTAATAATATTACTTAAACCTCCTTTTGATAATTCAAAAGAAAATTTTACAATAAATTTATTAGAGCATTTCAAAGATAATCCAACTATTTTTGCTTATGATTTTTTCAACGAGCCGCTATATTATGATGAAGCTCGTAATGGAGGGAAAAAAGAAATTATTGAAGTTGTTTCTAACTGGAAAAAAATGATGGAAGAACATGCTCCTAATCAAATGCTTACGATTGGATTAGCAGAGCCAATAGAGGTTTTTGAATGGGACCCTGCAATGTTGCCTATAGATTTTTTGGCTTTTCATACCTACCATCCTTTACGCGTAAAAAGCGAAATTTATTGGTATAGTAAATACACAAACAAACCTTGGATTATTGGCGAGATAGGTCTTCCTTCAGATAATGATTCTATTCCATATTCCGACCAAGCTATATTTGCAAAAGAAATTTTTCAATATAGTGTAGAATGTGGTGCAGCAGGTTTCGGCTGGTGGGATTTCCAAGATAAAATCGGAGAACAACATTATGAAAATAATTATGTAAGTTTGCTCAATCATGATGATATTACAACAACAAGTGATGGTAAATATAAAATAATAGGAACTATGAAACCTGCTGTTTTGGAAATCCAAAAATTTGCTGAATACTTACCTAAATATAGTAAAATAAAAAATTCTGAAAGACCGGTTAATTACTTTAATATGGTAGGATATAATAATTTTGTCTTAAAAGGTCAAATTGTTGATTCAATAACGAATAAACCTATCGAAGGTGCTGTAATTCGTGGTTGGAACGAATCTTGGAAAGTAGGAATGAATACTTATTCTGACGAAAATGGAAATTTTACTCTTTACAGTAATGATAAAAATTATCATTTTGAATTTTCAGCACCTTATAAAACAAAAGTTCGTTTTGATAAAAGATACGACTATAAAAACACGACTAATATTAATTATGATATTGATAATTTACCGGCTATGGATTTAGAATATCAAAAAATAGGACATTATTCTTCCCTTAAAGTTTCTGCTCATTCTGTTTTTGATTTTGAACCAACTAAATTTAATCAAGCAAAATTTGAAGCCGATATGGGAATTATCTATTTGCAAGATATTTAATACAAACACTTTTTCATATTTTTTTATAAAGAATGCAAGATAAATTAGTATTTCTAAAAATTTGTTTAGCGACTTTAATAATATTTTCTTTTGTAATATTACTATAATTTTCTGAAATTGAATTAATCATTTCAGCATCTCCAAGCCACTCATAATATGCTAAATCCATAGCAGTATCAGAATTATTGATTTGATTAAACTGTTGATTAGCAATAAATTTATTTTTAACTTTTTGAAGAATAGCTTCGGTAAAATCACCATTACAAATTTTTAGAATTTCTATATTAATAGCTTCTTTTGCTTGAGAAAAGTTAACATTTGGATAAAGAGTTCCTGCAATATGAAAAAGTCCGGAATGGTAAGAGCCTGAAATATATGCATCAATTCCTGAAAAAAGTTGTTTACCTTTAATAAGATTTACATTAAAAAACGAAGATTTTCCATTTGAAAGTATATCAGAAATTAAATCTGTGACAAAATAATTATCATTTAACCTACTACAAGTATGATAAGCCATAAAAATTGCATCATTTGGGACATTCCTGTCCAAAGTTAATTCTTGATATTCTGTTTGTTCCGGTTCTTCTGGAAGACTACGAATTGGCACATTACGTTTTTTTATTTCACCAAACCATTTTTCCGATAATTTGTATATTTTTTCAGTCGTAACATCTCCCACTACAACCAAAATAGCATTATTTGGAGCATAATGTTTGAAAAAAAAATCTTTTACATCTCCTAAAGTTGCACTTTCAATATGATTAATATTTTTCCCGATTGTTGTCCATTGATAAGGGTGAACTTTATATGCTAAAGGATGAAGAAATAAAGAAACATCTCCATATGGCTGATTCAAATAGCGTTGCCGAAACTCTTCACAAACTACGTTTTTTTGCACATCAAGACTTTTTTTTGAAAAATTCAATTCCAACATTCTATCAGATTCAAGATAAAATGCCGTTTCTAAATTTTGTTTTGGAATAGTTAAATAATAGTTTGTAAAATCGGAATTTGTAAACGCATTATTTTCTCCACCTGCATTTTGTAAAACTGTATCGTAGTGAGGAATATTTTTCGAACCTCCAAACATCAAATGTTCAAAAAGATGAGCAAATCCTGTTTTATTTTCGTTTTCATCTCGTGCACCGACATTGTAAAGAATATTCATATTTACAAGAGCTGACATCTTATCTTGGCAGACTATCACTTTTAGTCCGTTATTTAATGTAAATTTTTCAAATTTTATCATAATCTAATATTAATAAATATTTAGGCAATCGCTCTACAATTACATAAATTCTCATTTATCATAAAGTTTTTCATAAGCATAAAGTTCATCACGCAAACGAGCAGCTTCTAAATAATCTTGTTTTGCAGCTGCATTTTCCATCTGTTTTTTTGTTTTTTTAATTAATTTTTGCAAATCAGATTTAGTCATATATTTCACGATAGGATCGGCAGCCACATCAATATCCGAACTTGGCTCATAATAATATTCTACTGTTTTTTGATGATTTACAATTGCTTCCCTTTTAGATTTTATTATTTGTGTTGGAATGATATTATTTTCGCTGTTATATTTCAGTTGTTTTTCGCGATGACGATTATTTTCATCAATTGTTCTTTGCATAGAACCTGTAATTTTATCAGCATACATAATAACTTTCCCATTGATATGTCGTGCAGCACGTCCTGATGTTTGAGTTAGCGAACGTTCAGAACGTAAAAACCCTTCTTTATCGGCATCTATAATTGCTACTAATGAAACTTCCGGCAAATCTAATCCTTCTCTTAATAAATTAACTCCAATTAAAACGTCAAATTTTCCGGCACGCAAATCGGCTAAAATTTCAATCCTTTCCAGAGTTTCAACATCAGAATGAATATATCTGCATCTAATTCCATATTTTGTAAGATATTTTGTAAGTTCTTCTGCCATTCTTTTTGTAAGTGTTGTAACTAAAATACGTTCTTCTTTTTCTGCTCGAATATTTATTTCATTCATCAAGTCATCTATTTGATTTTTTGAACTTCTAATTTCAATTATAGGATCTAAAAGACCTGTTGGGCGAATAACTTGCTCAACAACTACTCCTGATGATTTCGCAAGTTCAAAAGCTGCAGGTGTTGCACTCACATAAATAACTTGGTCTATAAGTTTAAAAAATTCATCAAATTTTAAAGGGCGATTATCAAAAGCAGAGGGTAATCGAAAACCATATTCAACAAGATTTTGTTTCCGTGAATGGTCGCCTCCAAACATTGCATTTATTTGTGGAATTGTAACATGGCTTTCATCAACTATCAACAGAAAATCTTCCGGAAAACAATCTATCAAACAAAAAGGACGTTCTCCGGATTTTCTGCGGTCAAAATATAGTGAATAATTTTCAATTCCGCTACAATGACCAAGCTCTTGAATCATTTCAATATCAAAATTCACTCTTCCTTCAAGTCGTTTCGCTTCGTCATATTTTTCAATACTTTTAAAAAATTCTACTTGTGTTACTAAATCTGCTTGAATTTCATAAATAGCTTCCTGAATAGTATCTTTTGAAGCGACAAACATATTTGCCGGAAATATTTTTGTCGAATTAACCTCATCAAATCTCATTTGAGTAATAGGGTCAATAAACTGAATTTTTTCTATTTCATCATCCCAAAATAAAATTCTGACAATCATATCAGCATTTGAAATATAAACATCAACAGTATCTCCTTTTACACGAAAAGTCCCTCGTCTCAAATCAATATCCGAACGAGAATACAAACTATCAACTAATCGTCTTAATAATTTATCTCTAATAATTTTATCTCCAACAGAAATTGAAATTGTATTGTTATGAAAATTTTCAGGATTTCCAATTCCATAAATACAAGAAATCGAACAAACCACAATTACATCTCTACGCCCTGATAATAAAGAACTTGTAGCACTAAGTCTTAATTTTTCAATTTCATCATTTATTGCCAAATCCTTTTCTATGTAAGTATCGGTTGTTGGCAAATATGCTTCAGGCTGATAATAATCATAATATGAAATAAAATATTCAACAGCATTATTTGGAAAAAATTCTTTAAATTCTTGATATAACTGGGCTGCAAGAGTTTTATTATGACTTAAAACCAAAACCGGACGATTTACTTTTTCAATAACATTAGCTATTGTAAAAGTTTTTCCACTTCCGGTAACGCCAAGTAATGTTTGGTGTTTTACATCAGCAGTTATTCCATTTGTCAATTGTCTAATAGCATCCGGTTGGTCGCCGGTTGGTTTATATTCTGATATTAATTTAAAATCCATTTTAAACTATTCCTTCTCGCATTAAATCATGTAAATGAACAAATCCTAAATATTTATTATTATTATCAACAACAATAATTTGTGTAATACTATTTTTTGTAATTATTTTTAAAGCGTTTACCGCAAGCTCTCCACTTTGAATAGTTTTTGGATTTTTTGACATAATTTCTTCAGCAATAATATTATTATTAAAATTATTTTTGAATTTCATCAACATACGTCTTAAATCTCCATCAGTTATTACACCTAATAATTTTTCATTTTCATCTACAACTGCTGTAACTCCAAGTCTTTTACTACTAATTTCTTGAATAATTTTTACAATATTATCATTTAAAAAAACTTTTGGCGTTTCATTTTGTTTATAAATATCATCAACTTTAAGATAAAGTTTTTTACCCAAAGAACCGCCCGGATGATATTTAGCAAAATCTTCCGAAGTAAAACCCTTTGCTTCCAAAAGTGCTACCGTCAAGGCATCGCCAATCGCTAATTGAGCAGTAGTACTTGAAGTTGGAGCTAAATTATTCGGACAGGCTTCAATATCAACAGTTGCTCGTAAAATATAATCGGCAGAATTTGCTAAAAACGAATTTGTTTCAGAAACTATCGCTATCAGCAAATTATTATTTCGTTTTATCAAAGGAATCAAAACTTTTATTTCGGGCGTATTTCCACTTTTTGAAATACAAATAACAATATCATCCGGCTGAACAATTCCTAAATCGCCATGAATTGCATCGGCAGCATGCATAAAAATTGCCGGAGTCCCTGTTGAATTTAAACTCGCAACAATTTTTTGTCCTATAATAGCACTTTTCCCGATTCCGGTAATAATTACTCGTCCGCTAGAATTTATTATTTTTTCAACAATCATTGCGAAACTTTCATCTATGAAATCAATTATTTTTATTAATGACTCGGCTTCTTTAAAGATAGTTTCTTTTGCAATTTTTATTATTTTTTCTTTTTCCATATTACTTTTTTAAAGTTTTCATCTTTTCCATTCTGATAATTTTCATTGTAATATTATTATTATTGTTAACTTAATACAAAGTTAAGAAAAAATTGTTTTATTTGTATTATTTATTTTTTTATTTTTGAAAAATATTATAATTTTGTATTGGCAATTATCATAAACTGTTACGTTCTTCATTTTTTTATCTTAAATAAATTTACAAATGGTTTATGGTAGTTGCTTTTTTTTATGAAAATATTCACATTGCTTTTTCTCTTTTATATTCTAACAATAATAGTTCTATAACAAAAAGAGGATTAGTTTTATTCATAAAATATAAATATTCTTGTCAGATTCCTAATATTTATTTCTGTAAAACAATTTTAAATGTCTTTTCTCCTTTATTGTTTGATATTTTCACAAAATATACGCCTTCGGAATAATCATTTATATTAATATTATTTTCCGAAATTATTGTTTTATTTTTAATAATAATTCTTTTTGTAGTACTTGCATTTTTTAAGCGGGTGAATGTATATGAATCGTTTATAGAAGGAGCAAAAGATGGATTTAGTATTTCGATAAAAATAATACCATATTTAATAGCGATATTAGTAGCAGTTGGAATGTTTCGAGCATCGGGAGCAATGGAAGCAACTATTGGGACAGACGTATTTTATTCTTTCTTTTTACTCGCTTATCCAGAACTCAGGTTCAAGGAGCTACAGACACAACTTTTTATATTTTAGCGGTTTATTTTGGCTCTGTCGGAATACGAAAAACCAGATATGCTGTTACTGTTGGATTAATTGCTGATTTTGCAGGTATTATTGCTGCAATTTTTGTGTCATATTTGTTTTGGGGATAAAAACTCGCCACGTCAATTGCCTATAGAGAGTGTTTCACCCATATAGCTTTCTTGTCAGGTGAAAAAATTCTACCTAAAATATTTTTTAGAATTATGATATTTTTTGCGTTACAAACGCAAAACCATTTTTAACTCTCAATTAATTTATTTTTTACATATTTTTTCGCTTAATAATACCTAATGGAGTATTATCTTCTGATTTACAGTAAATTACATCTGAATATGATTTGTTTATAAAGGTATTATTATCAAGTAATTCATTAATAGCATTTAATACAATTTCAACAGAAATTTGTTTCATACATTGATTGTCGCCTTTACAAGGAGGTTTTAGAAATTCATGGACACAAGGACTGCAATAAATCTTATTATAAATAATTGCATTATTTTCAGAAATTCCATACTGAATAGGGGAGCAAGGTCCAAATAATGCTACGGTTTTTGTTTTAAGTGCAAAAGATAAGTGCATTGGTCCTGTGTCATTTGTAATTACTAATTTTGCTTTTTTTATAATTAAAATTAATTCTTCAATATTGGTCTTGCCACTTAAATTAATAATATTTTTATGAGTAATTTTTTCGTTCAACGCTCGTGTATAATTGTATTCTGATTTACTGCCTATCAAAATTATTTTAATACTAGGAAATGACTTAATTAATTCTAAAATTAATTTTTCAAAATTTAAAATATCCCATCTTCTTTCAACTCGTAAGTCGGAAGCATTAACGTTTATTACAAAATAATTTTCATCTTTATTTATAAATCCACAATCGTTATTATAAGTAATTGATTGGAAATCATATAATTTTGTATAAATATTATTAATTTTCAATAATCGAGCCATTTGAAGATAGACTTGAAAAATAGGAAAATCGGAATTAAAATACATCATGTGGGTATAAAGACCTAAACTATAATCGCTTGAACTTAAATAAAAGCCTATTCTGTTTTTTGCTAAACTTGCTGTTGTTACAAAAGAGCTAAAATGAGAATAAATTTCTAAATCTATATAAATTTTTATCTTTTTGAAAATCAATCTAAACAAAAACGGGAAAAAACATGTAATTAAGGTAAAAAAGTTCTTATCATTTAATAAAATTCTTGTATCAATTAAATCAATTTTTGATAAAATACCTTCATTTGCTTTTGTAGAGACAAAAATAATTTCGGCATTAGGATAGCGAATACGTAAAGTTTGCAATAATGGTGTTGCTTGTATTATACTTCCCATACCTTTGAATTTACAAACTGCGATAACATCAAAATCACGACTTAAATCATGGTTAAGATGGGCTATTTTTCCTATAATTCGCACAAAAATATTAAGAAATAACAATATTGGTTTGACGAAATATTTTTCTATTATTATTAAGGTTGAAGTTTTCATTTTTTATTTAAGAATAAAAGAAATTGAGATATTATTGTCGTTTAACGGAATATATGTTTCTATAGCAACAGCATCAACGTTTCCGGAATACCAGCTATAATTAGCATTTATGGGAATTATATAATTAATTTCTGTTTTTGATTGCTGTATTTCAAACTCAATTACATTTCTTCCGATATGATTTTTATAGGATAAAAGTCTTGCGTTAGTAGTTTTTTCCGATTTTATCACTTTTATAATTAATGGGCTATTCTGAAAATCTACATTTTGGGGGATTTCTTTTTTTTCAGAATCATCTACAGAAATAGTATAAATATTTTCATATTGCTTTTTATCATATTTTCCTAAAAGATAAGGATATTTTTTTAGATAATAAAATTTATTATCATAAGCAGAAATTGTATCTTTTTCAAAATCTTTAAAATTATCTTGTAAATTTTTTCTTATCCAAACGGAATGTTTATTCATAATCGTAAGCGGTTCATAGTTTTGATAAATATATTTGCATATAATATTGTATCTTAACGTATTAGGAACTCCATCTGTATTATCAAACCAATTATTGGGTTCATTAGAAAAAATTACTACCGGAATATCGTATTTTTTGAAATTTTTAATATTTTCTTCTTGTAAGAAAGGAGAAACTGTATTTTGCATGTATTGGCAAAAATATGAAGGAACTTGTCGCTGTAAATTAAAATATAGCATTGGAGTATTAGAAAAATCTATAAATGTTGCGTCTTTATCAAAATTGGAATCGAAAAAATTCTTTAAGTCATGAAAATTCTCTTTTTCATATTCAATTTGATTTTTTACACGACAAGTTTTAGGTAAAATATATCTCAAATTTTCTTCTTGATTGCTGTATTTTTCAAGAAAGTTACAACACAAATCTTTGTCTTCTTTTGGAAAAGGGAAAGAAAAAATAAAAGGCAAAATTGAAATTGAAAAACAAAAAATATAATTTTTGTATGTTTTTAATGATTTAGGTAAATATAATAATAAAAATAGAGTAATAGTTAAGTAGATATAGGCAGTTGTACCACTATCATGCTGCTCATATAGAGAATGTCGAACTAATCCTCTTTGAAAGTTAAATATATAAACTAATATTAGGAATAATATTGAAAACCATAAAAAACTGTTTTGAGAATTTATTTTTTTTGTAAAAAAATAATGAAATAGTCCGAAAAGCATTAAAATGATAATTATCGGATATAAAATATGATTGTAGAAATTAGTTTTATCATCATTGCAAGTTATTTCTGTTAAAGCGTGTGCTTGATTTGAAATTAAGTAATCTTTTGCTTGTAAGAAAGAAGAAATAAAATGTTGATAATCAATTATAATAAAGATAGTAGATAAGATTCCGAAAAATAATGCCACAATTCCGAATGCTTTTATATATAGTAGAATTGTTTTTTTTGAAAAATTTAGAATTAGCCATGTAACAGAAAAAATTATCAAAATAAATAAACAAGGAAGCCCTAAATCAAATTTCCAAAAGATACTTAATATTGTGCAAAATATAATAATTAATAAATTTATGAAATTAGGTTTTTTGAAAAAATTATACCATACCATTAATATTATTAATGATAATATTAATGACCTGCTAAATATTAAAATTAAGAACGGAGAAAGGAAACAAATAAAGAAAATTATTGGAGTTTTTCCTAATGTTTTTAACAAAAAATAATATAAAATTATCATCCAAACTACTTGAAAAATAAAATTATAAATAAAAAAATCTGCTGTTGAAGAATATCCATTTAAAAAGACATAAAAATATCCGAAAAATATTTCCGACATTGCATGAGAACACAGAAAATCGACAAAAGGGATTTCGTGGTATGAAAAACTCCTAAAAATTGCATTTGCAGGATTTGCATTTTCAAAAAATTCGCTGTTGATTTCAAAAAACGGCGTGTAATTTATCCATGAAATTATTCCAATAAGAAATAAAGGAACAATAATATTATAGAGTGTTTTTGAAGGTTTTGGAAATTTTTTTTTCAAAATAAACAATAAAAAAATAGCTAATAAAATTAACAAAATTCCAATGAGCCAGATTAATTGAGGCGAATGTAATGAAATATTTCGTTGATTAAAAATTAAAAATATTTCGGTTTTTATTACTGATAACAATGGTAAAGAAAAAATAGGAATTGAATAATAAAAGAGTTTTTCGGTGGAAAAATATTTATTCAAAAATTTATATGCAAAGAGGCAAATAATAAAAATTGGAAGAAAAATATATAAAACAGGAAATTGATTTGTGTGAAAAATAAATAAAAAATCTTTACTTGCTATAATTAAACATATTGTAAGAAATAAGAGCAGCCAAAATGGCGAGCCTTTAAATAAATTATTTTCCTCTTTTTTCTTGTTAAAAATAAAAAAATAAAAAATTGCAGCTATGTTTATTAAACAAAAAAAATGTACAACATCGATGGTTTCTGTTATTGTGTAAGTGAAAAATATCAATAAAATTCCGATAGCAGAAAAAATATTTTGAAATTTGCATATATCTCTGAAATAAGCAGATTTTTGATGTAATTTTGCAAAAACTATAGATAAAATTAATAAGGCAAAAAATGAACCAAAAATTATTTCATAAGTTGTATTTATTAATTTAGCTACACTGTAATTTTCAAATGTTGCAATTGAAACTAAGTCTAATTTATCTAAATTTGTTAATATTCCGTTACTGAAATTTATTAATAATAAGTATAAAATTAGAAATATAGGTATGAAAATAAAATATCTTATGTTTTTTATCAAATTTATCATTCAAATTTATTTCTGTAAAACAATTTTAAATGTCTTTTCTCCTTTATTGTTTGATATTTTCACAAAATATACGCCTTCGGAATAATCAATAATATCAATTTTGTTCCCTTTAATTTTTGTTTTATTTTTTATGATTTTACCATTAATATCTGTAATTGTACAATAATTTTCAGTTTCAGCCAATCCACTTATATAGTAAATTCCATTGCTAGGATTAGGGCTTATTAAAATTTGACTAAAAATATCATTTTCGATAATATCTGAACAATTTTCTGCGTTTATTGTAACTGTTGCTATTTCTGATTTACAATCCGGTAATTTTATATGCCAATCATAAAAATAATAATAATATTGTAATGGAAATTCTGTTGCGTTTGAATTTTTTATACTAACAACACCCGGAACTGTAAATGGATAATTTAGATTGGAATTTCCTCCGGTTCGGAATAAATTGGGATTATCTATTCCTGCTAATTGCAAATTTACTCCAACAGGAATTGGCATATCCAAAATAACTCTTGACACTCCGTTTGGAACATAAACATATCTTTCTGAAATAATATTTTGTAGCATATCTCGAAGAACAATGTGTCTTGTTCCTGCTCCTTGTGCATTTACTAATACTGATTCTAACATAAATGGTTGAAAGCTATCAAAATAAATATAAAAAGTTCCGTCAGGATTGCCATGAAAAGTTCCATTGTTTGTACATTCAGTTTCTCCTACATTATATTCTTCTCCTTCGTAATCATCTATAATATAATATGTTACATCTTCGGCTATTGGATTATGATTCCAAGAATTACCTACAAATACAGGAGTATAACTATCTAAATTATCCATTATGGAAGAATACCATTTTAAGTTATTTGAAGAATTTTCTACATTAATAATAAAACTTTCATTAGCACAAACGGTATCGTTTACGTTTTCTAAAATATTCATTCCTGAAATATGAATATAATTTGTTTTAATTAATTGAGCATTTCCGTTTAAATTTCCAACTACTAATTTTACAGAATAATTTCCATTATGATAGTATTGATGAATAGGATTTTGAGCTGTGCTTGTAAATCCATCTCCAAAATCCCACAACCATGACGACACTTCTCCAACTGAATTATCTGTAAAAGCCATTATTCCATTACATGATTCTATTTTATCTACAGAAAATAGCGGAATCGGCGGATTATTAGGATTTAAACAATAAAATTCAATTTTATATCCTGATAAATTAAGTGCTTGGTCTGAATGAAAAATTAATGTTGCCCATTCTCCGGCAACTTCAATTGAACTCGTCGGCAACGTTGAATTACAAAACCTTCCAAGCAATGTCGAACTCGTAGTACTACCTTGACGAATTTCGAGATAATCATAATCACAATATAAATCTGAACCCGGCTCAACATCAAAATTAATAACGTTTAATATTATTGAACTTGCTCCGGTAGCATGAATTTTTAAAGTAGAATTTTTTTCATCCGAATAATTTTGAGAAGGTCCGCCTTCATCATAAATTATTCCTATACAACTTTCAACTGTTTGAGTTCCATTTGTCATTATATAAGTACAAGGTATGTCCGGAGAAATAATAATAAAATTTTCTCTTTCTAAATTTGCGCTACCACAATCATTTCCGGAAACTGTTAGTCTTACATTATATTCTCCAAAATCATTGTATGTACAAGTTGGATTCATTAATGTAGATGTTGTTCCATTTCCAAAGTCCCAAGAATAATTTTCTGCATTGTAACTATTATTGATAAAAGTAACTTGAAATGGGAAATTACAACTTTCAGTAATATTTGCATCGAAATCAGCAAATGGCTGATTTACATAAGGTTGTGGCAAAACTCCAATTGCATAAAAAGCATCTCCAACAGATTTTACTTCATCAGAACAACCTCCAAAAATATCTGTAGCAACTTGTATCCCCAAAAAACAAGCATCATGATAATTTGAGAATGGAGTTAAATATTGAGTTAGTAATTTGAAAGCTATTTTTTCGGCGTTTGTCAATCCTATTCCTTGCACAGAATAATTATTTCCTAAGTCATTAGTACCGGATTCGCCCTCAGCTAACATATAAAACCAATGATTTAATACATTGCTGTTATTATGAACACCTCCATGGTCGTTTTCAAGGTCTGCGGTATTACTCCAATATAGCCCATGATAAGTACTCGGATTCCCATATAAATTTGGATTAACCATAGAACGCATTGTTTCTCCAATTTTTTCTCCTATCGTCCAATTTGCTTCTTCGGAAACGGCAAAAAATTCTATAGCAGTTCCAAAAATATCACTAAATGATTCGTTCAAAGCTCCTGATTCTCCTTGATAAACTAAATTTGCAGTAAAATTAGTTAAGCCATGAGTAATTTCATGACCACAAATATCTATAGCTGTTAGAGGCATGATACCGGCTTCAGGATTACCATCTCCATAAGTCATACATTGCCCATTCCAAAAAGCATTTACATAGTTAACATCATAATGAACATACGAATTTAAAGCAAAACCATTACCATCAATGCTATTACGATTATGTTTTTGCAAATAATAATCATAAGTCATCATTGCTGAAAAATGTGCATCTGTTGCGTATTGATCTAATTGTGCATTTACATTATTCCATATATTGTCGGCATCTGTAAAATTAACATCGTTATAATCTGTACTTCGCATACAATTATATGTATGTATTCCTCCGCCTCGTGTATTGTCATTTAAAGTATAAGTACTACCGTTAAATTCAGTATTTATCTGTCTTTGTCCATAGTATTGCGTATAGGCTGTTCCTACAGCATTAGCTTCGTGTATTAATTGTAAATCAAATAAAATTTCTCCGGTTTGTGCATCAACATATACCATTTTTCTTGACAAAGGTTTTTTTGCATAAATGTTAAATTTATAAGCAGTTTTTAAAATGGTTTTTTCAAAACTTGGCTGATTAGGTGTAACTATTTTTTCTCCTTTTGGAAAATATGTAGCATTTTCATCATTTAATAATTGCTTTAAAACATTTTCTTCTCCTATATCTTGCCACATATAAATTTCTGCATTAATGTAATGTAGTGCTTTTTCGAGTGCTTCTTGTTCAGAAATAGAAAATTGTGGTACAATATTTACAGCATCTAAAATATCTCCATTGAATGATAATACTTTATTATTTTCTACTTGCATGTTTATTCGAGAAAACTCTAAAAAATAATTATTAATAGTTTGCTGGTAACGATAAGTTTGAGAATTATCACCATTTTTTTCAACTTTTATTAATTGTAAATCAGAATTTTCATTTTCAATAAATTTTTTTGTCATTTCTAAAGCTTGATCTACACTAACATTTGACGTTCTATCAAAATGAATAAAATTTGGAACTTTTGTGTAATTTTTAATTCTTACTATATCAGAATTATTAACAATTTTCTCTGCTTCTTTCCCTTTATATATTTGAGAAAATAAAAAATTTGACAGAAAAATACAAAAAATTATAAAATATGTTTTTTTCACAATGTATCTTTATATAAAAAAGGACTTCAAAAAATATTTTTTTACCAACACGAAATCCAATAAATGCCGGTTGAAATATAATAACAAAATTATAAAAAAAATTTGATTATTTTACTTTTTTTATTATACAAGAAAAAAAATTATACTTCTCATAAGTTGTTTATGTGTTTTTAAACCCTAACTCCGCTCAATTTAGGGTGGTTATTGTGTTAATTGTTTGTGATGCAACGATTTAAGTTAAATTACAGACAACCTAATTAGGTTATTTAAGTAATTTAGCTAATTTTCTGTATTACAGTTGTTTATGTAA
>JAITXI010000181.1 GCA_031284905.1 Bacteroidales bacterium | reverse complement strand
AACTTGCCAAGCAACGTTATTTTCCATACCAACGGTAAAATCTTGCGAAACAGAATCTACAGTATTAAAATTTACTGTGTCTGTAAAATGGAGATACATAGGCGTAGCAGCAAGAATAGCAGCGCTATCGTTTTCGAGACCGAGCGGAATAGGATAACGACCTTCGGCATAACTCCAACCGTTGCCTAACATTGCTTGAAGTTCTGTTCCTATTCCTGTAAGTTGAGTTGTTAGTTTGCCTTCGGCTTGCCCGGGAATATCGCCGATTACTGTTGCAGGTTTTGTTACCATTTGCTTGTCGTAGTAGTTGTTGGAAATTGTAAGGTATGGACTTCCATAGATTGCATTTGTTTGATTTCCAAATAAAGCAAAACCTGTATTGTTTACTTTTCCAATGTTTACGCAATTGTTAAGATGGGAATTTTCAATAGGATCTATTCTTCCAACAAGTCCGCCTGAATTATTAATCCCATTTATTTCGCCACTATTAAAACAATTTTCAATTATTACTATAGAATGTCCATTTATTGCATCTCCATTTGTGCCAAAAATACCTCCGGCATATTGACTATTAGTAATATTTCCATAATTTGCACAATTTGTAACATTAGCAGATCCCATTCCAATTATACCTCCATTTGTGTAACAACTTTTTGCATCAATATTTCCTGTATTTACACTGTTATTTATGTTAGCCAGCCCACCACCATAATCCCGACAAACCAAACCACCTATAACTGAGTACGGAGCAATTCCCGATATTGTAATGTTGCCATTATTTATACAATTTGATATACTAGCATTCTCAAAATTTAGTGCAAAACACAAACCTGCAACGTCTACAATATCGTTTTGAACAATACCCATAATGTTACCATTGTTTATGCAATTTATCATGCTGCCGGAATTTGACTGACAAATTCCGGCTCCTTGAGTAGTAATAATATCAGCATTGTTAACACAATTTAACAGTGTGCCGACATTTTGGTGACAAATACCGAAAACCTCATCATTCAAATTAGTACCATTAAGTCCTATAAGTGGAACATTATTTATGCAATTGGAAATTAATCCGTCATTAATCAGTGTAAACCCTTTCATCAAATATATTACACCATATAGTGCTAACGAATCAATTGTTGCATAACTTGAAACACGTCCAAAGATAGCGTTTGGATTAGAATTAATATTATTTAAAATTTTACAATTTATAAAATGTCCTCCTCCGTGGAAAAAAGCATTTAAAGGAGTGTTATAATCAGAAATTATAAAAGTAAGCGAATCTGTAATATCATTCATTAATCTCAAATGTTTTCCGGTCAAATAGGAATAATTGTTCCAGAAACCTCCGTGAGCAGCCATAGAATCTCTTAAAATTTCGAGGTGTTGTATGTTATAAATTCTATAAGGATCTGAAGCAGTACCAGTGCCTCCGCCAAGAAATTGTGAAAAAACAATGTTTGTTTGCACGAAGATTGTTAATAATAAAATAATAATTTTTTTTTGTACATGTTCTTTGTTTTTAGAGTTTTATATTAACATATAATCTATTTAGCCCATCTGTCCCTACCATAAAATTCATATAAGAAGAGACATAATTTGGGTTCGAGACAGTAACCATACTCATTAAGTCTGTTGGAATTGAGTTGTTATATCTGCTATGGTAATTTTGTCCTGAAGCATTGTTAAAAATGCTTGTTATTGCGATAATTGCAATAAATTTTAAAAAAAGAGTAAATTTTTTCATATATATTTTATTTTTCACAAATTTAAACATAAAAAATAATAATTACACCAAATTTTAAATATTTTTTAACATTTTTCAAACAATTGATATTCAATGAAATAATAAGTAATTGAAATTGTTTTTGTCAATAATTTTGTAAAAATATTCAATTTAACTTTTGAAAAAAGCGAGTTTTTGAAAGTTTAGGAAAATAATGAAAAAATGCTATGTTTTTATGGTATTTTTTCAAAAGAATTTCCCCATTACAGAATAATAGTGGGGATGGATAATGCTTCGTGGCACTCTAAATACTCAAAAATAATGTCGCTTTGATTTCAGATAATTGTGCGAGTAATGAAAAAACATATTTTTCAATGCTGATTGATGTAACAATCGACCATAAGCCAATGCCATTATTCTCTACCATTTATCGGGAAAATGTTTTTGCAGCAACTCAATTAGATATGAGAACTTGTTCTGTATCAGAGATGTAATACCATATTCTTTGACCTGAACTTTTTCGATTGCGGTTTGTTGACGGACAAGACGTGCTTTTTCTGATTCTATAAATCCGTCTTTTTCGGTGATTTTTTCCAGCAATTTGCCTGTGATTTTCACGGAACGTTTTCGTTCTTTGTCCCAACGGCTGCTTATTTGGTACAAATAGTTTTTTCCGCCAAAGCAGCGGATTTCGGTGATTGTTTCTTGTTAGCCAATGCCCACTCCGGATGCGGTGATTGTTTCCTGTTTTCCATAAAAATATCTTTTAATAAATTTAACATAACACGCAAATACGTGTCTGCAAAATTACAAATATATCTGCAACCTTTTTATCATATTACGTATTTTTGGAGTGAGTTAAGGGTTAAACACTTTATTTTCAAATTTTTTAGCCATTGTTTTATAAAAAGTTCGATGCTTTTTTCATCTATACCAAGATTTTTATGAAGCGCTAACACTTCGCTAGTATAGAGTTTTTTTGTTCCATTTAAATAATGTTCATCATACCAATAATGAAATTCGTAGTTTTGAGCCTGACTGTCCATCTCGTAATGTAACAATGCCGGAATTTCTTTGTAATCGTTTGGATAACACGATTTTAACACATCATATAGACCGATTGATTTTGCGAGTTCTTCAAACAAAAAAATGTTTCCATAATTTTCATTTACTGTTTTTCTTAACAAATCTTTAAAATTTTTTGTACCAGCTTTTTCTCTTTGTCCCAATAAGATTCTGTTTCATAAATATATTCTCTACCTTTTACTTTTAATAACTTTAAACGACATAATGGTTGTATTTTAATTATAACTATGCAAAATAATAATAAAAAAAAATACTAACAATCAGCTATTTTTAAAAGTTATTATTAATAATTGTTTTTATAAAAAACTAAATATCAATATACTAAAAATATACATGCCAAACAACGCTTCTATAATGTACAAAATTTATATTTTTACGATAAAATAGTTGTAAATATTGGGTTCAATTTAGGGGTATATATGTAATTTAGCCTAAAATTAATACAAAAATAGAATACTAGCTATTAAAATTATAAAATTTACACTAAAAATTTAAGGGAATTATTAAAAAAAGAGCAAAAAAAAGCCCCGATAAAATATCGGGGCATAAAAAAGGTTGGCGGCGACCTACTCTCCCACTTCTACGCAGTACCATCGGCGCTGAAGAGCTTAACTTCCGAGTTCGGAATGGGATCGGGTGTAGCCTCTTCGCAATAGCCACCTTAAATTTTTAAATATCATAACGTATTGAGATAGAGCATATAAATACAGAAGGTTTTTTATAAAAAGATTTCGGGTAATTAGTATTGCTCGGCTTTGACATTACTGCCTTTACACCTGCAACCTATCAACGTTGTAATCTTCAACGACCCTTTAAGGAAACCTCATCTTGAGGCGAGCTTCGTGCTTAGATGCTTTCAGCACTTATCTCTTCCAAACGTAGCTACCCTGCGATGCAGCTGGCGCCACAACAGGTACACTAGAGGTTTGTCCAACACGGTC
>JAITXI010000059.1 GCA_031284905.1 Bacteroidales bacterium | reverse complement strand
TTTTCAAATTCTTCTGTTATTTTCCTTAAAAACAACGCTATAGACACTGTTATTACTCTTGAAGCAGTTAAAATACAAGAACAATTGGAGTTTTTTGAAAAAAATTTATAGCTAAAGCGGAGAGCGGATATTAAAATTAGGTTACTGAATAATTTCAATAATTTCCTGTATTACAGTTGTTTACGCAGCTTAACTATCTAAAATGTACGGAGTTAGAGTTTAAAGCAAGTAAATAAAGTGAAACCTCGTAGAGGTTTTAGGTTAAGGTTTATTTTTTTTTATTGATATAAATTCCCTACGGGGAAAAAATTATGTTTTTTACTTCAATCCCTAACTTTCCCATGTTTTACGTAATCGAAAATGTAAATAACTTATTTTTAGACATTTAGAAAATTCAGAAACGTAAAACATATTACATAAGTACGTAATACGATATTTTTGTAATAATTTTATAATAAACTATAAATCAATAATATAAAAAAGCATTCCGTATTAAATAGAAAAGTTAGGGTTCAATTTTTATCTTAATCAAAAATGTATATTATTACTTTTTCCTCATAAAATACGAGTGTTTCCTCTTCGTCCATTCGTTCCTTCGCCCTTTCGTTCTTCTTCGTACACATAAAATACGTGTGTCCCGAAAAAATCATGTATTTTATCTGCAAGTATTTCAAAAATTTAGTTTAAATTTGTAATCTATAACAAAAAAATTTATGGCAGAAGATAATAAGATAATTTTTTCAATGGTGAATGTTTCTAAAAAGATTCCACCACAACGTCAAATTTTAAAAAACATTTATTTATCGTTTTTTTATGGTGCTAAAATAGGAATAATAGGTTTAAATGGTTCGGGAAAATCAACTTTATTAAAAATAATAGCCGGATTGGATAAATCTTTTGAAGGAGAAGTCGCATTTTCCGGAGAATATTCTATGGGATATTTAGCACAAGAACCGGAGTTAGATAATTCAAAAACTGTAAAAGAAATTGTTGAAGAAGGTGTTCATGAAATAGTGTCGATGTTGAAAGAATATGAGGCTATCAACGAAAAATTTGCAGAACCGATGTCTGATGACGAGATGAACAAGTTAATTGAAAGACAAGGAGAATTAACAGAACTCCTTGAGCATAATGATGCTTGGGATTTAGATAGTAAATTAGAAAGAGCGATGGACGCTTTACGCTGTCCGGCAGCAGACGAAATAGTAGAACATTTGTCGGGAGGAGAACGCCGAAGAGTAGCTTTGTGCCGTTTGTTACTTCGTGAACCGGATATTTTATTATTAGACGAACCAACAAACCATTTGGATGCCGAATCTATTCAATGGCTCGAACAACATTTACAACAATATAAAGGAACAGTAATTTGCGTTACTCACGACAGATATTTTTTGGATAATATTGCCGGCTGGATTTTAGAACTTGACAGAGGAGAAGGCATTCCTTGGAAAGGAAATTATTCTTCTTGGTTAGAACAAAAAACAGCAAGATTGGCTTTGGAAGAAAAAACAGAATCAAAACGCCGAAAAACACTTGAACGAGAACTTGATTGGGTGAGATTAAGTCCAAAGGCACGTACTTCAAAATCAAAAGCTCGTTTATCTGCTTACGACAAAATGTTAAATGAAGACACAAAACAAAAAGAGGAAAAATTGGAAATTTATATTCCAAACGGACCTCGCCTTGGCGATAAAGTATTGATAGCCAATGATATAAAAAAATCATTTTCCGATAATATTTTATTTGAAAATCTTAAATTTTCACTGCCACCTGCCGGAATTGTTGGAATTATTGGTCCAAACGGAGCCGGAAAAACAACTTTATTCCGTTTGATGATGGGATTAATCCAACCGGACGAAGGAAGTTTTGAAATCGGAGATACGGTAAAAATTGGTTATATAGATCAATCGCATTCTGATATTGACCCTGAAAAAACTGTTTATGAAGTAATTTCCGGCGGAAATGAATTTATTTCAATTGGCGGAAAATTAATGAATTCACGAGCTTATGTAGGCAGATTTAATTTTACCGGAGCTGACCAAGAAAAGAAAACTAAAATATTATCAGGAGGAGAACGAAATAGATTACATTTGGCAATGACTTTAAAATCAGAAGCAAATGTTTTGTTGTTAGATGAACCGACCAATGACATTGATATTAATACGTTAAGAGCACTAGAAGAAGGACTGGAAAATTTTGCAGGTTGTGCCGTAATTATTACTCACGACCGTTGGTTTCTTGATAGAATCGCAACTCATATAATTGCTTTTGAAGGCGATTCAAAGGTAGTTTTCTTTGAAGGTTCATATTCCGATTATGAAGAACATAAAAAGAAAGAACTCGGAGATATTGTTCCTAAACGATTAAAATACAGAAAGTTAATTTAATATTGTGAAAATAAAATTCATATATTTTTTAATTTTTAATTTTGTTTTTTGGAATAATATATATTCGCAGAAAACAGAATTAAAAAATTATGTCAAAAATAATGAATATAATTCAGAAAAATTTTGCGAATTAGCATATTCATACATTGACATAAATATAGACTCTGCAAAAATCTTTGCTTTGGAAGCAATAAAACTTGCAAAAGAAAATAATCAAAATGATAATCTTATTTACGGGCAAATAGCTTTAGGGTCAGTATTAATGTTTAATAAAAATTATTTAGAGGCGCTCAAATATTTATTATCGGCTGTAAATAAAATTGACAATACAAAAACAATTACTGAAAATCATTTTAAATTATATTCTAATTTAGGGAAAATTTATCTCAGCCAAAAACAAGACTCTCTAGCTTTAGTCTGTCATAATAAAGCAATGAACTTTGCAAAAATTCTAAAAAATGATACAGATATCATTTCTACATATAATAATTTTGCTGTAATATATTCACGTAGAGAAAATTTATCCGATGCATTAAAATTTTATAATTTAGCTATAGAATATATAAATAAACATAATATCATTTATGATAATCTTCCATTAATTTATCTTAACATAGGATATATTTATTTTTTGAAAGAAAATATGCAAAAAGCAATTAGTTACTATAATAAGGCTTTTGAAATTTGTACAAACACAGATAATCAAGAGCTTTTTCCTATTGTTTTATCAAAATTAGGATATATAAATTTTTCGTTAAAAAATTATTCAAAAGCAGAAGAATATATTATACAAGCTGATAGTTTATATAATAATTCTACAATTTCTAATAATAAAGAAGATTTATTTTATTTAGCTTACGAACTTTATTATGAAACTGGAAATTTTGAAAAAGCTATAAATTATTTGAATAAATATTATACAATTACTGATAGTATGTATTCCGATGAATTAGATTTGGTTGTGAATGATTTAAAAACGAAATATGAAGTTGAAAAAATAACAGAAGACTCAAAAATTAAAGATTCAAAAATTAAAGAAGAAAGAAAATTTAACAGAATATTATTTGGGATTTTATTATTAATTTTAATCATATTAATATTTCTTGCAATTTTAATAATTCAAAAAAACAAATTAAATCAATTGCTAAAAATCAGTAATAATCTTTTAAAAGAAACAAACAAAGAAATTAACGATAATTTAGAGTATGCCCGAGAGATACAAAGTGCAATGATGAAAAATAATTTTTTGACTAATCCAAAATTTGATTATTTTGTTTTTGACAGACCAAAATTTAAAGTTGGCGGTGATTTTTATATTATTCGTGAGAAACACAATAAAATTTATTTTGCTTTGGCTGATTGTACAGGTCATGGAATTTCCGGAGGATTTATTTCTACTTTAGGTTATCAATATTTGAGTAATGCCATAGATTTATTTTCCGACTTAAATGATATTTTAAAAATATTAAATATAAATTTTTATACAAACATTTCTCAAAGTGAATCGTTATGCCATGAATCTTTATGTATTTCAATTATTTGTATTGAAAACAATAAGATTTCATTTGCAGGTTCAAAACATAAATTATGGCTTTTTAATTTTAAAGATAATAAACTTCTTGAATACAGCTCAAACAAACAAGAAATCGGAATTTCACAAAATACATCATTCGATATTAAAGAATTTTATGTTCATGAAAATGATTTCGTTTTTCTTTCTTCAGATGGACTTCCCGATCAATTTGGGAAAAATGGCAAAATAAAATATCAACAATTTAGAGAATGGCTAAAAGTCGCTTCTCTTAATAGCGTTGAAAAATCTCAAAACTTAATCGAAAACAATTTGTTTCAATGGAAACAAGATATTGAACAAACTGATGATATATTATTAATCGGAATAAAATTTTAAAAATTATGATAAAAATAGGAACTACAAATATATTAAAAGTGATAAAAGTTGATGGCGAGAATATTACTTTTGATGCTCAAGAATTAGGACAAATCGTTGCCATAAATAATGATTTTATCCGACAAATAAAAGTAGATGATGAAATTGAAGTGTTTCTTTATCCGGATGGTGAAAATGTAAAAGCATGTATAGGAGATGCTTTTGCAAATATTGGAGAATTTGTATTTTTAACAGTTGTAGCAAATACAAGTATTGGTAGTTTTTTTGATTGGGGAATTGATAAAGATTTATTCTGTCCTTTTAGTGAGCAAATTACGCCATTAATTGTAGATAAATCTTATCTGGTTTATGTTTTTACTGATGAAAAAACAAATCGTCCGGTTGCTTCTACAAAAATTCAGAAATTTATTTCCGAAGAAAAACCCGATTTTGAAGAAAAATCTAAAGTAAATGTTCTCATTATTAAACAAACAGATTTAGGTTATTCCGTAATTGTAGAAAATAAATTCCGTGGTTTGCTATATAATAACGAAATCTATAATGAAATCACTATCGGAGAAATAATGCCTGCTTACGTAAAGAAAATCAGAGAAGATAATAAAATTGATGTAAGATTACAACAGAATGACACTCAGGATATTATAAAATTTGAAGATGTAATTATAGATTATTTGAGAAAAAACAATAATATAATGACCATCAACGACAATTCAGAACCTGAAATCATTAAAGAAATCTTTGGTATTTCTAAGAAAAATTTCAAAAAAACTATTGGAGCTTTATACAAACGAAAATTAATAGTTTTGGAAAACGAAACAATTAAACTAGTGAAGAAAAATGATTAATACATAATTCTTGCCAATTTTACGTAAATAGATAATTACAAATAATGAAACAAAAAACAAAAGAATTTATTACAGCTACCCGTTATTGGTCGCTTACAGCTTCTGCTATTCCTGTAATAATAACTATGTCTTATATATTTTATCAAAAGGAAAATTTTCAAAATATAAATTGGATATTTGGAATTATAGCTCTGATTGCAACGTTACTTTTCCACCTCGCAGGAAATTTATTTAATGATTATTTCGATTATAAATTTAATGTTGATAGAGAAGATACTATGTCAAGTAGAATGTTAGTTGATAAACAATTTATGCCAAAACAAATTCTAATTGCAGCAAGTTCGTTCTTGATTTTAGGAATTTCCATAGGAATATTTCTTACAATAAAAACAAATTGGAGCTTATTGATAGTAGGTATTTTAGGTTTTCTGGGGACAGTTTTTTATAATTTCTTAAAATATCACGCATTGGGAGATTTGTGTATTTTTATCGTTTACGGACAATTAATAAGTTTAGGAATGGCTTTTGTAATGTTAAATCAATTTTATTGGATAATTATATTAATAACAGTTCCTATTGGTTTATTGATTGTTGGAATATTACATGCAAATAATACAAGAGACATAATTAATGATTCAAAAGCAAATATTAAAACTTTTGCAATGATTTTAAAATTAAAAAATTCAAAAATATATTTCGTATTATTGATAGGTCTATCATATTTATTTATTTTAGTATTAATAATTTTAAAAATATTATCTCCATTGTGTTTGCTTGTTTTTATATCATTTCCATTTGCAAAAAAAACATTTTCTTTAATGCTTCCGGTAAAAATTGATGAATTAGATAATATTAAACAATTAACAGAAATAATGGCAAAATATGTTTTAGTTTTTGGAGGATTATTAATCGTTGCAAATTTTATTGCAGGATTATTTTGAAAATTTCAATAAAAATTCTTACATTTGTAAAAAAATAATTTGAGTATGGCAAAAAATATAGAAGAAAATCCAAATAATTTTAATATTATAGGTAATGGAACAAAAATTATAGGAGACATAGAAGCATTTGGAGATTTAAGAATAGATGGAATTTTAGAGGGAAATTTTGTATCAAACGCAAAATTTGTGCTTGGAAATACCGGAAAAGTAATCGGAGAAATTAAATGTAAAAATGCAGAAATTTTTGGTGAAATAAAAGGGAAAATTGAAGTTGCAGAGATATTGATGTTATGTCCAACTTCACAAATATACGGAGATATTTTTACAAAAAAATTAGCAATAGAGCCGGGAGCTGTTTTTATCGGAAATTGCAAAATGCTTGTTGAATCAAACTAAAATGTCAAATTCTAAAAATAACAAGCCTGCAAATTTACTGAATAAATTTGCAAAATATTCGTCATTAGCAATAGAAATGGGAGTAATTATCGGAGGTTGTGCACTTTTAGGTAATTATATTGACAAAAAATTTGCATTTGCAAAACCATATTCTACTATGATATTGTCGCTTGTGGGAGTTATTTCTTCTTTGTTACTAATAATCAATCAATTAAAAAATGATAAAAAATAAATTATCAAACAAAAAAAACATAATTCGTGATATTTTAATACTAACAATAGTTGGAATATTATTATTTTTTATCCATTTGTTAGTTTTTTATTTATTTATAGATTCTTTTCTAACAAAAAATATTTTATTTGCACACCCATTTATGTATATTTTGACAATAATAACAGCATTTCTTCTGCAATATATCTTTAAAAAAATCAAACCAAATATGATGGGAATGGCATTCCTTGCAAGTAGTATTTTTAAAATGTTATTAGCAGTTTTATTTATTTTTCCGACAATAAGAAGTGATGTCGTAGATAAAAAATTATTTGTAATTCAATTTTTCATTGTTTATTTTATTTATTTAATAGCTGAAGTCTTGATGATACGTAATCAGATGAAAATTGTTACAAAAGTTAGTAGTTAAGTTAAATAATTTAGCTAATTTTCTGTATTACAGTTGTTTATGTAATTTAACTACCTAAATTGAGCGGAGTTAGAGATTGATATAAATCCTCTATGGGGAAGATATTGTCAGTATGGTATATCCTAATTTTTATGGAAACAAAAATTAAAGATGAAGGCATTTCAA
>JAITXI010000008.1 GCA_031284905.1 Bacteroidales bacterium | reverse complement strand
TTTTTCTTGCGAACCTGTATATAATCCTGCAAAACTGAAATTCATTACAAAATATGAATTTCGTTTTGGAGTTGGATTTTTACCAATATACAATTCGCCAAAAAGTTTTTCAAATGCGTCTGCCCTGCAACAATCATAATAGTGGTAAAGCATTGACAAAAAAAGCGATTTCCCAAATTTTCGCGGTCGTATTAAAAAATGATATTTAGATGTTTCTTGTTCAAGCTTTTCGATAAAACGTGTTTTATCAACAAAAGCATAGTTTTCTAATATCAAAGATTCAAAATTTGATATTCCATACGGCGGTTTTTTAGGCAAAGTCATCTTTTTGTAATTTTTACAAAGTTAACATTTATTTTAGAAACTTTAGTTTGTATGAATTAAGTTTTTTGATTTTAATATTTAAGACGCCGATATAGGCTACAAGTCTGCACCAACGAGAGAAAAACTAAAAAACAATTTCTTTTTCGTTGAAACTCTTATATTTGTAAGATTTTAAAAAAGGGAAATAAGTCAGATTAAAATTTTACTTTTGTTATAAAAAAACAAAAGTATGCAAAAAAATGAAGTTCGTCATCTTTTTACAAAATTAATGTTTTTTTGATTACTCATCTAAATAATTACAATTTATTATTTTTAAAACCATTGAACTTGCAATAAAATCACAACGAATTAATATTCAATATATGTGAATAATTTTTCACTAAAATTTATGAAAAATATTTTGTTTATATCGTTGAATATTTGGGTGTTACAATTTTATTTGTGGATTAAAAAAAAATCAATAAAAAAAATAGAGTGAAAGTGAAAAAAAATTTCAAAATTTTTCAAAAAAATATTACCTTTGCGTAAAATATGAAAGAACCAAAAAGATATTTAGTTACATCAGCACTTCCTTACGCAAATGGACCTGTACATATAGGGCATTTAGCAGGTGTATATGTGCCTGCCGATATTTATTGTCGGTATTTGCGATTGAAAGGCAAAGATGTGATTTTTATTGGAGGTTCTGACGAACATGGGGTTCCAATTACTTTGAAAGCGAAAAAAGAATGTATTACTCCGCAAGAAATTGTGGACAGGTATCATGAAATTATCAAAAAATCATTTAAAGATTTTGGCATCTCATTTGACATTTATAGTCGTACTAGTTCTAAAATTCATCATGAAACTGCGGCAGAATTTTTCATGACTTTATACGATAAAGGTGAATTTGTAGAAAAAACAAGTCTTCAATTTTATGATGAACATGAGCAACAATTTTTAGCTGACCGTTACATAATGGGAACGTGTCCGAAATGCGGAGCTGAAAATGCTTATGGCGATCAGTGTGAAAAATGTGGCTCTTCCTTAAGCCCGGAAGAACTTGTAAATCCTCGTTCTGTAATTAGTGGAAATTCTCCGATAAAAAAAGAAACAAAACATTGGTATTTACCATTGGATAAATATGAAGACGAACTTCGGAAATGGATTTTGGAAGAACATAAAGAATGGAAACCGAATGTTTACGGACAGTGCAAATCATGGCTTGATAGCGGGTTATTTCCTCGTGCAGTAACTCGTGATTTGAATTGGGGGGTTAAAGTTCCACTTGAAGAAGCAAAAAATAAAGTGCTGTATGTTTGGTTTGATGCTCCAATTGGATATATTTCTGCGACAAAAGAATTAACTCCAAATTGGGAAAAATATTGGAAGGATAAAGATACAAAAATGGTATGTTTTATTGGAAAAGATAATATAGTTTTTCATTGTATTATTTTTCCATCTATGTTGAAACATGAAGGTACTTATATACTTCCGGATAATATTCCTGCCAATGAATTTTTAAATCTTGAAAATGATAAAATCAGTACATCTCGAAATTGGGCAGTTTGGCTACATGAATATCTTGAAGAATTTCCAAACAAACAAGATGTTTTAAGATATGTTTTAGCTTCAAATGCACCCGAAACAAAAGATAATGATTTCACTTGGAAAGATTTCCAGACAAAAAACAATAGTGAATTAGTTGCTATTTACGGGAATTTTGTAAATAGAGCTTTATCATTGACACAAAAATATTATGATGGAATAATTCCTCAACCAACAGAAATTACAGAATACGAACAATTAATTAAACAAGAAATAATTACGATAAAACAAAATATTGAAAAAAATATTGAAAACTACAAATTTCGTGAAGCGTTAAAAGAAGCAATGAATATTTGTAGATTAGGGAATAAATATCTTGCAGATACAGAGCCTTGGAAACTTCAAAAAACTGATGTTGCAAGAGTTCAAACGATTTTGTATTATTCATTACAACTTTGTGTAATTGCGGCAACTTTAACAGAGCCTTTTTTGCCATTTACAAGTAAAAAATTATTTCAATTATTAAATATTAAAAAGATTAATTGGGATGAAACTGAAAAATTTCATGTAATAAAATCAGGACATAAAATAAATATGCCGGAGTTACTTTTTGAAAGAATTGAAAATGAACAAATTGATTTTCAGATAGAGAAACTTCAAAAAGTAAAAGAGCAAAATGAAAAATCGAATAAAAAAGTTGAACCGCAAAAAAATTCAATTAATTATGAAGATTTTGAAATACAAGATATTAGAGTAGGAACAATTTTGGAGGCAGAAAAAGTTATAAAAGCTGATAAATTATTAAAATTATTGGTTGATGTTGGAATTGATAAACGAACAATAGTATCCGGAATAGCAAAATACTATAAACCGGAAGAAATTATAGGGAAACAAGTTTGCGTATTAGTAAATTTAGCCCCAAGAACTTTGAAAGGAATAGAATCAAAAGGAATGATATTGATGACTGAAGATTCAGATGGAAGTTTGAAATTTATTAGTCCGGAAAATATTTGTTCAAACGGTTCGTCCGTAAAATAGATATTTGCCACTTTAGCTCAGTTGGTAGAGCAACGCATTCGTAATGCGTAGGTCGGGGGTTCGAGTCCCCCATGTGGCTCATAAGTTCTCAAGTTTTTTCTTTCAAAAAAAATCACTTTTTATACAAATTAAGTAAAAAAATGTGTCTGTCTCATTAATATCACATTTACAATTAGCGTTCGTATTCAAAGTATATTCCGATAGAAACTTCGTGTAGGCAATGATAAATCGTTAAAAATTGAGTTGAAAAATTTGAATTTCATACTAAAACGCTATCAAAATAGCAAATAATATTATTTTTAAAAATCTACAATATGGCATTTAGGCATGTTAAATTTTATAGAAATGAACCATTACGCGACAACATTATTAGGTATGTATATACCTAACTTTGCCCTTGATTTTATGCACTACTTGATTAATAAGGCATACAGACATGATTAAATTGGTTTATGATGTATATAATATTCATTATATCAAAAAATATAGTTTTTTAATTGTTTCATAATCAATTACTTCTGACGTAATGTATAAAAATGTGGATAAAGTTAGGCATATAGAAAAATATTACTACAAAAAAAGAGCTTTTAAAAATAATTTTGTCAGTTAATTTAGAACATCCTAAAAATCCACAAAACACACACAACTATTTAATATTCAATAATATATGTGAATAATTTTTCACTAAAATTTATTAAAAAGTCTTTGCATATATCATTGAATATTAGTCTATTACAATATTTTTTGCAGATTTAAGGAACATTATAAAAAAGTTAAAAGAATTAACTTATGTTGATAATCATTTATTATTTTTCAAAATTTTATTTGTAATTTTGTAAAATAAAAATAAATTATTATGGAACATCATCATGAACATCATCATGCTGTTAAAATTAATTCATTGAATAAGGCTTTTATAATTGGAATTTCACTGAATCTTTTATTCGTTTTGACTGAATTTTTGGCGGGTTTTTATTTTAATTCTTTGGGATTACTTTCAGATGCAGGACACAATTTGAGTGATGTTGCAAGTCTTGTTTTGGCAATGTTAGCTTTTCGCTTAGCAAAATCTCCTTCAAATGACAGATTTACTTACGGTTACAAAAAAAGCACAGTCTTAGTGTCTTTGCTTAATGCTGTTATATTGTTGTTAGCTGTTGGAATGATACTTTACGAAAGTATTGAGAAATTACTTACGCCACAAGCCGTTGATGGAAATGCAATAGCTTGGGTTGCAGGAATTGGAGTTTTTGTAAACGGTTTTACAGCTTGGCTATTTCTCAAAGATAAGGATAGAGATTTGAATGTGAAAGGTGCATATCTTCATATGTTGGCAGACGCGTTAGTGTCTGTTGGAGTAGTCTTTTCGGGAATTGTGATTGAATATACAGGTTGGTTTTTAATAGATCCGATTATTGGTTTAGTTATCGGTGCTGTAATAATTTATTCAACGTGGGGATTGTTACGTGATAGTATCCGTCTTTCACTAGACGGAGTTCCGGCAGAAAAAAATGTAAAAATAGTAGAACAAACAATTGCTTCCGTTGAAGGTGTAGAAAATGTTCATCATTTACATATTTGGGCAATTAGTACAACAGAAACTGCTTTAACTGCTCACGTTATCCTGAAAGATATGCAACAAATGGAAAAGATTAAAAGTATAATTAAACATGAACTTTTACATTTTGATATTCAGCATGCTACAATAGAATTTGAATGTGCAGATAGTTATTGTGAAGAAAAAATTTGCGGACATTTATAAGAAATAAAGTACACAAAAAACATCTTTTTACTATTTCTAAGTATCCGGTTCATCGTTCGTCCGTTTTTTGTTTCAATAGCGATTGCCCAGAATTCTTGAATTATAATCTTATTGTAATTTTTGTGGCATATAATTTGTGGGGCTACATTGAACAAATTTTGTATTGGCTTTTGGTAAAATTTGATAATCTTTAATAAATAAATTTAAGATTCTTTTAAATTCATTTTGATTTTCTTCAGAAGGTTTGTCTTCAGTTTCTCCAAGAAAATTGAACAGAAAATAATCAATTGTTCCGTCATTGTTGAAATAAATTCTATTAAAACATCGTGTCTTTTTACTCCATACAAAATTATTGTCTGTTAGAAATTTACCAAAATCCTGCAATAATTTTATATAAGCCTCTCCCATTGCTTGTTGTTCTTTTTCAGTCTTGAAAACTGCTTTTGAAGTGTCAGAATTTACTGCACTTTGGTAAATACTATCCAATTTAGATGTTAATATTCCTTGTTTTTCTGCGTCTTGAAATGTCAAACCCAGATGTTGAGCAAATGTTTGAAAACAAGTTGATAATAAAATAATTAAAATAATTATTGTGCTCTTCATAATATTTTAAATTAAGTAGTTTTGATTATTTTACAAATATATGCATTTATTTTGAGAATAACACTTAAAATAAAAAATTATTTTTTATAGCTTTAGATTTATTTTGAAATTTATATTTTGAGTGTTCACTATATTATTAAGCTAAAGTTTTATGCGAATCGTTACTTGTTAAAATCCCAATTCAATCTTAATTTATTACATATTTTACTAATCTTAAAATATATAATTTATAAATTTGAAAAATTCAAAAAAAAATTTTAATTTAGTAGTTTCAAATATTATGGATTACAATACACAAAGAAAGCAATTAAAATTACCCGAATATGGAAGAGCTATTCAAAAAATGGTAGATTATTGTTTACAGGTTGAAGATAAGGACGAACGAACGAAAGTAGCTAAAACAATAATAAATTTGATGGGTATAACTAATCCGCAAATTAGAGATTCTGTTAATTTCAAACATAAACTTTGGGATCATTTGGCAATAATGTCTGATTTTAAATTAGATATAAATTGGGAGTTTGAAATTCCGGATGAAAAAATAATAAATAAAACGCCAGGTAGATTAGAATATTCAGAAAATGATATTTATTTTCGTCATTATGGAAAATTTTCAAGAAATTTTATTGAAAAAATAAAAACAATTGATAATGTCGAAGAAAAAAAATATCTTATAGAATTATTAGCTAATAATATGAAGAGAATGTATATTATTTGGAAAAAAGAATATATTTCTGATGATATAATTTTCAATGAAATTAAAAAAATGTCTAAGGATTCAATAGAAATTCCCGAAAATTTAGTTTTAAAAGAATATAAGGATATTTTATCTAATCAACCGAATAATAATAATAATTTGAAAAAAAAAACAAAAGACAACAGGCAGAAAGATTACAGACCTAAAGATTACAGACCTAAATAGAAAATAATGGCAACATTTAAAATAGAAGGCGGACACGAACTGAAAGGAGAAATAATTCCTCAAGGAGCTAAAAATGAGGCACTTCAAGTGATTTGTGCTAGCTTGTTGACAAAAGAACCTGTCCAAATAAATAATATTCCGGATATTGTAGATGTTAATAAACTTATTGATTTACTGACAACTATTGGCGTACAAGCTACAAAAAAGGGAAAAGGAATTTATTCTTTTCAGACAGAATCAATAAATTTAGATTATTTAAAATCAGAAACTTATATTGCTGATAGTTCTTCTTTAAGAGGTTCAGTGATGGTTTTAGGACCTATTTTATCTCGTTTTGGTTATGTTTCAATTCCAAAACCGGGTGGTGATAAAATCGGAAGAAGAAGATTAGATACACATTTTATCGGATTTGAAAAATTAGGTGCTGAATTTACTTATAATTCAACTTCGGAAATTTATGAAGTTAATGGAAAAGATTTACAAGGTGCTTATATTCATTTAGAAGAAGCATCAGTTACCGGAACCGCTAATATTATTATGGCGGCAGTTTTGGCAAAAGGAATAACTACAATTTATAATGCTGCTTGTGAGCCATATATTCAACAACTTTGCACCATGTTGAATTATATGGGTGCTAAAATTTCAGGAATTGCTTCTAATATGCTTATTATAAATGGAGTAGATGAACTTCACGGAACGGAACATACAATTCTTCCTGATATGATAGAAATCGGAAGTTTTATTGGAATGGCTGCCATGACTTCGTCTGAACTTACAATTAAAAATGTTCATTACGATAAATTAGGAATAATTCCTGATTCATTCAGAAAATTAGGCATAAAATTAGAGTTATTTGGTGATGATATTTTTATTCCAAAACAAGAACACTATGAAATAGAAACTTTTATAGATGGTTCAATAATGACAATTGCCGATGCAATTTGGCCTGGATTAACGCCGGATTTATTAAGTATTTTTTTGGTTGTAGCTACACAAGCAAAAGGTAGCGTTTTGATTCATCAAAAAATGTTTGAGAGTCGTTTGTTTTTTGTTGATAAATTAATAGATATGGGAGCGCAAATAATTTTATGTGACCCTCATCGGGCTACGGTTATTGGTCATGATAACAAAATGAAACTTCATGGAACAATAATGCAAAGTCCTGATATTCGTGCCGGTATGGCTCTATTAATTGCTGCAATGTCGGCAACAGGAACAAGTTTCATACGAAATGCAGAACAAATTGATAGAGGTTACGAACAAATAGATACGCGTTTGAATAATCTTGGTGGCAAAATTGAAAGAATAAATTTTTAAAGAAAATAACTTGCTTTGGAAATACGAGAGGAGAATTTCGTTTTACTCGTCATGACAACAGCGGATATAAAAATTATTTCACAAAAGATTTGGAAGACCAAGATTCTGTACATTGTACAAATGAAGAAATAAAAGTAGTTGAAATTGAGAAAAATGTATTACATTTGTGAAAAATATAAAATTTTGAAATTATGAAACAAAAAACATTAATCATTTTTATTATATTATTTGCAGTAATAAGTAATGTGCAAGCCCAAACAAAACCTGCATTTTATAATAGTCTAACTCCGGAAGGTAAAATTGATTATGATAAACGACAAGCAGAGTATAAAAAAACACAATTGACAAACGAACAGTATTTTACTGAATCGGATTTTATTGTTGAAGGGAAACGTATAGATTGGCCTCATGAAGCGTATGATTTGTGTTATGATGCCAAAGGTAATTATGCCACTACAGATATTTATAGTTTAGTAAGATTTGTTGTGTCAAATGTATATAAAGGAGACAAATATTTAATAGGAGACACTATTATTATTGTACAAAATCGCGGAGTTGTTTGGGAAAAATTACCTAAGAAACATGATGAGCAACCGTGGGATGATTACAAAAAGATAATATATCATGGTGCTTATTATGAAATGGCTGGTGATTATGGGTTAATGTTGGATAGCGATATTCCAACAATAATATTTTGTAAAAACAATGATTATCCGGAAAACCCAAATTCAGAAGAGAATTATTCTAATTATTTTAAATTAAAACTTGTAAAAGACCAAGCAAGGTCTTCGTTAAAATGTTCAGCTAAAATCACCGGTTTAAACGGTTTATCGTTTAACAATCGCGAAGAGCTTTTTGAATATATGCAGCAATTTGAAGGCGTTTCGGGACAAAATTATTATGACGAAAACGATAAATATTGGAAACAAAAATATGCGGAATTAGAAGAATTTAAGGAAAATTTTCCGAAAATAGAAATCCCTAATAATGTAAAGACATTAGAGGCTGCGATGACTATACCTGATTCATTAAGAAATATTTTGAATGAATATATAAAAAAAATACCGGCTATTGATATAAATGAATATAAAAAAGGATTAGAATTTGAAAAATGGAAAGTAGAGATAAATAAAATTTTAGATTTTGAACTAAAAAAATTGAATGATTGCTATTTAGAACTTAATAAAATTCAAGATAAGATATTAAGAGAAAATTTTGAAGAAAGTAAAAAAAAAATCAATAACAACTCTACAAAAACGACAACAAATGAAGTTTGGTTATTCACTTGTAACAAAATTGCTTATTACGACAGCACTGCAAACAGAAATTATTTTGAGTTTGATTTAGGAGCAAAAGCTAATAATAATGATACATATTTAAGTTATTTTCAGTATATTTATGGCATTTCGACAAATATTGTAGGAGTACAACATCCTGTTTCTGATGGGAAAATAACATTAAATTTTTATGAAACGTTAGATAGTATTACTTATTATAATACAGCTTTATATGACCAATCTTATTATCCTGGGAAATTTACTATTTTCATGTTTGCAAATCCAATGCCAGGGTCACCAATTGATTTATTAAATATTACTTCAGATACTACTATTTTGTGTCATTTAAAAGTTGAATTGTTGGATATTATTACAGATAGTATAATTCTGGATTGCTCATATTCATATATAAACAATTCTCAACATGAAATAAGATACTCTACATCAGCAAACAATTATCCTATATCGCTAAATTATTATGATATTGTACATTTTGAAACTACACCATCAATTAAATTCGGAAATTCTCGTATTCGTCCCGAAATTCACACCGATTTATCGACAATAAGCAAGCATGCGGGCACAGGCGATATTCTTACAATAAACGGCAGAGGCTTTGGAAATACGAAAGGAGAAGTACAGTTTAGTCCTGTAACTAAAGATTCTATTGTAGCAGATAGGCTAACATTCTTAAACAGTTTGGGTAAGTAATATTCACCAAGAAATAAAAGTAATTGAAATCGAAAATAATGTATTACATTTGTGAAAAATAAAAAAATAGAAGCAATGAACGTCTTTAGACCTCGCGTAAACAAAAAACTATCAACAATTTTATTTATTTTTATAACTGTAAGCAATATTATAAATGCACAACTTATTGACCCATCAAAGGTTGAAAAACAAAAAACGACAGAACTTCAACCTCAAAAAAGACTACTCTCCAATGAGGAGTTTTTTAATAATTCTGATTATATACTTGAGGTTAAACTAACTAATAAAGATGGAATATCGTATGATGCCAAAGGAGAACATAATCCTGATGATATATATAGAAATCATTATTGCACAGTGTCTTATATTTACAAAGGTAATTCTGATATTGTTCACATTAATGATACAATAATAATAGCAAGAAAGGGAGGAACTTTTTTTTATCCGGTAGAAGAAGAGTTGGGAATGTATATGGAAGAGATTCGTTGGTGGAAAAATGGTGTAGGCATACAATTAGAACGAAATATACCTACAATTGTTTTTCTCCAAAAATCTGATTTTCCAGGAAATCCTGATAAAAACGTTGTTGATGGGAAAATAAGATATTTTCAAGATGTTAATAATAATTTTGTAATATTAAAATTTCTCCAAGATGAAAAAGGAGCGTTACTTAACATTTCTGGCAAAATCACCGGCTTAAACGGCTTGTCGTTTAACAATCGCGAAGAACTTTTTGAATATATGCAGCAATTTGAAGACGTTTCGGGACAAAATTATTATGACGAAAACGATAAATATTGGAAACAAAAATATGTGGAATTAGAAGAATTTAAGGAAAATTTTCCGAAATTTGATTTACAAAGTAAATTAGAAAATGGAAAATTACCCAAAGAAGCATATTTTGAGTATAGAAATGTAGCAATAAAATATCTTCA
>JAITXI010000165.1 GCA_031284905.1 Bacteroidales bacterium | reverse complement strand
TTGTAATAATTATTGTAAATGTTTTTTTGCTTACGCGAGGTCTAAAGACGTTCATAATGTTATTTTTTTGTAAATTTAATACTTTTTTGTTTATTTTCAATTTTTATTCTAATTATTTGTATAATTATTTACATCAAATTCAAAATAATATTTTGCATTTGCAGAATTGTAATTTACGGCTTGGTTAGATATTTCTACTATTAAACCCTAACTCCGCTCAATTTAGGTAGTTAAATTGCATAAATAACTGTAATACAGAAGATTAGCTAAATTGTTTAAGCAACCTAATTAGGTTGTCTGTAATTTAACTTAAATCGCTGCATCACAAACAATTAACACAATAGCCACCCTAATTTTGGCGGAGTTAGGGATTAAATTATTGTTTGATTTTTTGTTAAACCTTAAAGTATATTTGCTGTTTGGTATATATCTAAATTAAGTTGTTTATAAGAGAATAAGAGAGAGTTATTTTTGTTTTTTTCTAAACAAATGAGACTTTTTTTTGAAAAAATAAGTAATTATTAAAAAAAGTTTTCGTAAATAAAATAATTTATTATATCTTTGATGTTATCATTTTTTTATGATTATAAAAAAGTTTTTAGAATATTTAACATACGAAAGACGGTTCTCAAATTATACTGTAAAATCTTATGAAACGGATTTAAAACAATTCTATGATTTTATAGCAGAAGACAACGAAATTGCTGAAAATCAAGAAATTAAATTGTTAACTTATAATAATGTTCGTAATTGGATAGTATTTTTAAAAAAAGCAAATCAAAGTCCGGCTTCAATAAACAGGAAGATTTCTTCTTTAAAAAGTTTTACAAAATATTTAATTAAAATTGGGAAAATAGAAAATAATCCGTTAGAAAATATTTCCGCATTAAAAAATAAAAAACGATTACCCGAATTTGTTAAAGAAAGTCAGATGAATAAATTGGAAGATGAAAAAGAGATTCTATTTACAAACAATTTTTCTGGGAAAAGAGATGAATTTATTTTAGAATTATTTTATAATACTGGAATTAGATTGTCGGAATTAATAAATATTAAACATAAAGATTTTGATTTTTTTAAAAAAACAATAAAGGTTTTAGGAAAGAGAAATAAAGAAAGAATTATACCTATCAACGAGTATATAAAAAATATTTTTTCAGATTATATTTTGTTTAAAGAAAAAGAAAATTTTTCACTTGAAGGAAATAGTTGGCTATTTGTAACAAACAAAGGACAAAAGATGTATCCGAAATTTGTATATTTAAAAGTTATACGTTATTTATCGGAAATTACAGAACTTAAAAAGAGAAGTCCACATATTTTGAGACATACATTTGCAACCCACATGTTAAATAATGGTGCGGATTTGAATGCGATAAAAGAAATTTTAGGACATTCGAGTTTGGCGGCTACTCAAATATATACACATAATACATTTAAAAAAATTAAAGAAATTTATAACAAGGCCCATCCAAGGTCATAAAAAGAGAAAGGGGAAAATAAAATGGAAATAAACGTAAAATCATTGCATTTTGATGCAGACAAAAAATTAGTTGAATTTATAAATAATAAAGTTGGTAAATTATCTCAAGTTGCTGACAATATTATTGAGGTAGATGTAGTATTAAAATTAGAAAAATCAGATGTAAATGAGAATAAAATAGCAGAAATTTCTGTAAATATTCCTAAGATAACAGGAATTTTTGCAAAAAGAAATGCAAAAACATTTGAAGAAGCGGTAGATTTATCTTGTGAAGCCTTAAAAACACAATTAAAGAAAGAAAAAGGTAAACAACGAGAATAAAATAAAAAAAAAATAAAAAAAATTTTGTAATCTAAAAAAAATAGATTAACTTTGCACTCTCATTTATGAATGAATGAGAAGTTCAATTTTTAATGATATAAAGCCGATGTAGCTCAGTGGTAGAGCAGCTGATTTGTAATCAGCCGGTCGTTGGTTCGACTCCGACCATCGGCTCATCATTGGGGGGGTTCCAGAGTGGCTAAACGGGGCAGACTGTAAATCTGTTGTCTTACGACTTCGGAGGTTCGAATCCTTCCCCCCCCACAGCACAAGCGGGAGTAGCTCAGTTGGTAGAGCATCAGCCTTCCACGCTGAGGGTCGCGAGTTCGAGTCTCGTCTCCCGCTCAAAATGTGCCAATGTAGCTCAGGGGTAGAGCACTTCCTTGGTAAGGAAGAGGTCATGGGTTCAATTCCCATCATTGGCTCATTAGTTTGAACATTGAATTTAATTAGTAACAATAAATTTTAACTTTAATATTTTAAGCCATGGCTAAAGAAAAATTTGAAAGGTCGAAACCGCACGTAAATATTGGTACCATTGGACACGTTGACCATGGTAAGACCACACTAACATCAGCTATTACAAAAGTATTAGCTAAAAAAGGATTATCAAAAGTAATGGACTTCGATGCCATTGATAATGCTCCTGAAGAAAAAGAAAGAGGTATAACAATTAATACAGCTCATGTTGAGTATGAAACTTTAAAACGTCACTATGCTCACGTTGACTGTCCGGGACACGCCGATTATGTTAAAAACATGGTTACAGGTGCTGCTCAAATGGATGGTGCAATTTTAGTTGTTGCTGCTACAGATGGTCCTATGCCTCAAACCCGCGAACATATCCTTTTAGCACGTCAAGTAAACGTTCCAAAAATCGTTGTTTTCCTTAACAAAGTTGATATGGTAGATGATGAAGAACTTCTTGATTTAGTAGAAATGGAAGTAAGAGACTTATTAAGTTTCTACGAATTTGACGGAGACAATAGCCCTGTTATCAGAGGCTCTGCATTAGGTGCTTTAAACGGAGAACCTCAATGGGAAGCAAAAGTAGAAGAATTAATGGAAGCTGTTGACACATGGATTCCAATTCCTCCACGCGAAAATGAAAAACCATTTTTAATGCCGGTTGAAGACGTATTTTCAATCACAGGTCGTGGAACAGTTGCTACCGGTCGTATTGAAACAGGTGTTATCACAACAGGAGAAGAGGTTCGTATTATTGGATTAGGTGAAGAAGCTAAAACAGTTGTAACCGGAGTTGAAATGTTTAGAAAAATATTAGACAGAGGTGAAGCCGGAGATAACGTAGGTTTATTACTTCGTGGTATTGACAAAGAAGACGTAAAAAGAGGTCAAGTTATTGCAAAACCAGGTACAATTAAACCACACACAATATTCAAAGCTGAAATTTATGTTTTGAAAAAAGAAGAAGGTGGTCGTCATACCCCATTCCACAATAAATATCGTCCACAATTCTTTTTAAGAACATTGGATATTACAGGCGAAATCACACTTCCTGAAGGAGTTCAAATGGTAATGCCGGGTGATAACGTAACAATAACAGTTGAATTGATTTACCCAGTTGCTATCAATCAAGGACTACGTTTTGCAATTCGTGAAGGTGGTAGAACAGTTGGTGCTGGACAAATTACAGAAATTGTTGAATAATAAAAGTTTAGGTAAGGTATTTTAAATAATTTTAAGATATCTTATCTAATACCTACGGGTGTAGCTCAGTTGGTAGAGCATCGGTCTCCAAAACCGAGTGTCGGGCGTTCGAGTCGCTCCTCCCGTGCAAGATAATTAGAGATGATTAAAATAAAAACATATTTTATAGATACTTACAATGAACTCGTTCATAGAGTTACATGGCCTAAATGGTCGGAACTTCAAACGAGTGCGATTGTAGTAATGGTTGCTTCCTTAATATTCGCTATAGTTGTTTTCGTTATGGATTTTGCATTGAAAAACTTAATGGAATTAATCTATAGTTTGTTGTATTAAACCGAGTAATTTTTTTGTTGGACAATAACACGGAGGAAAGAAAAATGATAGATAAAAAGTGGTACGTGGTAAGAGCCTTAAGTGGCAAAGAAAAACAGGTTAAAGAACGCCTTGAAAATGAAATTAATAGGATGGGTTTTTCTGAACTTATATCACAAGTAATTATTCCAACAGAAAAAGTATATCAAGTTCGCAAAGGAAAGCCGATTCACAAGGAAAAAAATCTTTTCCCGGGTTATATTTTAGTCAATACTGTTTTAGACGGTGAAATAAAACATTTTATTAAAAGTATAACCGGAATAGTTGGTTTTTTAGGCGAGAAAAATGGGAAGATAGATCCTTTAAGAGATGATGAAGTAGCAAGAATTTTGGGTAAAATGGATGAATTGTCTGAAACGGACGAAGAAATCAATAACCCATTTATTGTTGGTGAACCTGTTAAAATTACAGATGGGGCTTTCAACGGACTTAACGGATTTGTCGAAGAAGTGTATGAAGATAAGAAGCGATTGAAGGTAATGGTGAAAATTTTTGAAAGAAAAGTGCCTGTAGAACTTCGCTTCATGCAAGTAGAAAAAGAATAAATCTTTAATTTTTTAAGAAAAAAATTATGGCAAAACAGATAGGTGGTTTTATAAAGCTACAAATTAAAGGCGGTGCTGCAAATCCAGCTCCTCCGGTGGGACCAGCTTTAGGTTCAAAAGGTTTAAATATTATGGAGTTTTGCAAACAATTCAATGGCAGAACCCAAGAATTTGCTGGAAAAGTATTACCGGTAGTAATTACTTATTATAGTGATAAATCTTTTGACTTTATAGTAAAAACTCCACCGGTAGCTGTTCAATTGATGGAAATTGCTAAAATTCAAAAAGGTTCTTCAGAACCTAATAGAGTAAAAGTAGGCTCCATTACTTGGGAACAAGTAAGATCTATTGCAGAAAGTAAAATAGTAGATTTGAATGCTTTCACAATAGAGTCTGCAATGAGTATGGTAGCAGGAACTGCTAGAAGTATGGGGATAACTGTAAAAGGAGAATCTCCGATTAAAAATTAATTAAAGCACTTTTTGAAATGACAAAAATTAGCAAAAAAAGAGAAACTGCTTTAGCTAAAGTTGATAAGAGCAAAAAGTTCAACTTATTGGAAGCATCAAAAATAGTAAAAGAAATTACTTATACTAAATTTGACGCATCTGTTGATATCGATGTTCGTTTAGGCGTAGACCCAAGAAAAGCTAACCAAATGGTTAGAGGTATAACAACCTTACCTCACGGAACAGGGAAAGTTATAAAAGTTTTGGTTTTATGTACACCAGACAAAGAACAAGAAGCAAAAGATGCAGGCGCTGATTTTGTTGGATTAGATGATTATATCGACAAAATTACAAATGGTTGGACAGATGTTGACATAATAATAACAATGCCTCAAGTAATGGCTAAAATCGGTAAATTAGGTAGAATATTAGGTCCAAGAGGTTTAATGCCAAACCCAAAAACCGGTACCGTTACAATGGAAATTGGTAAAGCTGTCGAAGATGTTAAAAAGGGTAAAATAGACTTCAAAGTTGATAAGTATGGAATTATCCATGCAGGTATCGGAAGAGTATCATTTAATGCAGAACAACTTGCTGAAAATGCAAATGAAATTGTTCAAACAATCATTAAATTGAAACCGGTAGCCGCAAAAGGTACTTACATTAAAAGCATTTTCTTGTCAAGTACAATGAGTCCGGGTATAGAAATTGATACTAAATCTATTAATTAGTAAAATGCTCATTATGAAAAAAGAAGACAAAAACATCCTTATCAATAGCTTAAAGTCAACGATCGAAAAATATAACCATTTTTGTTTGGCAGATATTTCAGGTCTAGATGCTCAAAAAACGTATGAGCTAAGAAAAAAATGTTTTGAAAAAGACATTGAGTTGGTTGTAGTTAAAAACACATATTTTAAAAAGGCTTTAGAATTAGCTAATGGTGATTATGAAGGCCTATACGATTCTTTAGTAAATAATACTTCGGTTATGTTTTGCAATACAGCAAACGTACCGGGAAAACTTATTAAAGAATTAAACATAAAAAGCGAAAAGCCATTGTTTAAAGCTGCTTATGCAGAACAATGTATTTATGTTGGTCAAAATCAATTAGAAGCATTAGCAACTCTAAAATCAAAAGAAGAACTCATTGGCGATATAATATTATTGTTACAATCACCAATGAAAACAGTTGTTGGACAACTTCAATCAGGTAAAAATAAATTGACGGGTATAGTGAAAACCCTGTCAGAAAGAGAAAATTAAAATAAGTTAATAAACAAATAAAAAAATTTAATATGGCAGATATTAATAAATTAGCAGAAGAATTAGTAAACCTAACTGTTAAAGAAGTAAATGAATTAGCAAAAGTTTTAAAAGAAGAATACGGTATTGAACCGGCAGCAGCAGCAGTAGCAATAGCAGCGGGTCCGGCAGCAGGAGGCGCAGCAGATGTACCAGTTGAAAAAACCGAATTTGATGTAATTTTGAAAAGTGCAGGTGCTCAAAAATTACAAATAGTAAAATTAGTAAAAGAACTTACAGGATTAGGTTTGAAAGAAGCTAAAGCCTTAGTTGACGAAGCTCCAAAACCAATTAAAGAAGGAGTTCCAAAAGACGAAGCTAATGCACTTAAAACTCAATTAGAGGAAGCAGGTGCAGAAATAGAACTAAAATAACTTAATTTGTTATAAATTCTTAGGTTTAAAACCCTTTATGGGTTTTAAACCTTTCGTTGTTATTGCTATGCTTCATGAATTAAATATATTAAAATGGCTGAAAATATTAAACAAAGAATAAATTTTTCGACAACAAAAAATCAGTTTAAGTATCCTGATTTTTTAGAAATTCAAGTAAAATCATTTCAAGAATTTTTTCAATTAGATACAACTCCTGATCAGAGAAAAACAGAAGGATTATATAAAGTTTTTCAAGAAACTTTTCCGATCAATGATACTAAAAATAATTATACATTGGAATTTATTGATTATTCTATTGAACATCCAAGATATACAATCGAACAATGTATAGAAAGAGGACTAACTTATTGCGTTCCTCTAAAAGTAAGGTTAAAATTATTTTGTACTGATGTAGAACACGAAGATTTTGAAACAAGTATTCAGGAAGTTTGGTTTGGTCAAATTCCTTACATGACTTCCAGAGGTACTTTTGTTATAAATGGTGCCGAAAGAGTAATTGTTTCTCAATTACACAGGTCGCCTGGCGTTTTCTTTAGCAAAACATTTAGCCCAAGCAGTGCAAATGTAAAATTATATTCTGCACGAATTATACCTTTTAAAGGCTCTTGGATAGAATTTAATACAGATTCAAATTCTGTTCTCAATGTATATATAGATAGGAAAAAAAGAATTCCTGCAACTATCCTCCTAAAAGCGATTGGCTTTGAAACCGAAAAAGAAATTTTAGAAATTTTTGATTTAACAGATGAAGTAAAAGTTTCTAGGTCTGGTTTGAAAAAACATATCGGCAGAAGGTTAGCTACAAGAATTATGAAATCTTGGTATGAAGATTTTGTCGATGAAGATACTGCGGAAGTTAATTTAGTTCCAAGAAATGAAATTTTAATTGAAAGAGATGTCGTTTTAGAAAATAGTCACATTGATACAATAATTGAATCCGGAGCAAAATCAATTCTTTTCCATAAAGAAAATCAAAATCGTTCAGACTATAGCCTTCTCTTTAATACTTTTGAAATAGATAATTGTACAAATGATAAAGAAGCTGTAACATATATTTATCATCAATTAAGAGGAACAGAACCGCCTGACGAAACAACAGCAAGAGAGTTAATTAACAACATGTTATTCTCAGACAAACGTTATGATCTCGGCGATGTTGGTCGTCATAAATTAAATAAAAAATTAAAATTAGGTGTTGACCCCAGTATCAAGGTTCTTACAAAAGAAGATATTATTTCTATTATTAAATATTTAATAGAATTAGTAAATTCAAAAGTTGAAGAAGATGATATTGACCATTTAAGTAATCGTAGGGTAAGAACAGTTGGAGAACAATTGGAAAATTTATTTAGCGTAGGTTTTAGTCGTATTGCAAGAACAATTAAAGAAAGAATGAACATTAGAGATAATGAAACTTTCCGTCCGGCAGATTTGATAAATGCTAAAACATTAGCTTCTGTGCTAAATACATTTTTTGGAACAAATCAGTTGTCTCAATTTATGGATCAAATTAATCCGTTGGCAGAAATTACTCATAAAAGAAGATTATCTGCTTTAGGTCCGGGTGGTTTGTCAAGAGAAAGAGCCGGTTTTGAGGTCAGAGACGTTCACTACACTCATTATGGTCGTTTGTGCCCTATTGAAACTCCTGAAGGTCCTAATATTGGATTAATTTCATCACTTTGTGTTTACGCTAAAATTAATAATTTAGGATTTATAGAAACACCTTACAGAACTGTAGAAAACAAACAAGTTCTTTTTAATGAAATTACATATTTTGGAGCAGAAGAAGAAGAAAAGAATAAAGTCGTTCAAGCTAATGCGAAAATTGATGATAAAGGAAATTTCTTAGCTCCAAAAGTTAAAGCAAGGGATAAAGGTGACTTCATAGTTACAGATCCTGCAAATATACAATTAATGGACGTTGCCCCAAATCAAATAGCTTCAATTGCAGCTTCTTTGATTCCTTTCTTAGAACATGATGATGCAAACCGTGCTTTAATGGGTTCTAATATGATGCGCCAAGCTGTTCCTTTATTAAAAGCAGAATCTCCAATTGTTGGAACAGGAATAGAACATTTTGTTGCAAAAGATTCAAGAAATTTAATTTTAGCAGAAGGCGATGGTATTGTAGAATATGTTGATGCTCAATGTATTAAAATCAGATACAATAGAACTGAAGAAGAACGTTTCATAAGTTTTCTGGATGATGTTAAAACATATATCATTCCGAAATTCAAAAAAACTAATCAAAATACTTGTATCAATCTTTGTCCAATAGTAAAAAAAGGAGATAAAGTTGTTAAAGGTACAATATTAACTGATGGTTATGGAACAGATAAAGGAGAATTAGCTCTTGGAAAAAATTTGAAGGTAGCTTTCATGCCATGGAAAGGTTATAATTTTGAGGATGCTATCGTTTTAAACGAAAAAATAGTAAAAGAAGATATTTTTACATCTATTCACATATCTGATTATCAACTGGAAATTCGTGAAACAAAACGAGGAATGGAAGAACTCACGTCTGATATTCCAAATGTTAGCGAAAGTGCAACTAAAGAATTAGATGAACATGGAATTATTCGAATTGGTGCTCATGTAAAACCCGGAGACATCATGATTGGGAAAATTACTCCAAAAGGAGAAACAGACCCATCTCCTGAAGAAAAATTATTAAGAGCAATATTTGGAGATAAAGCTTCTGATACAAAAGATGCTTCTCTAAAAGCTTCTCCTTCAATTAATGGAGTAGTTATTGATAAAAAATTATTTTCAAAAGCAATTAAAGAAAAAAAATCAAAAAATATTGATGCTGCAAAAATTGAAATAGTTGAAGAAGACCATATAAAAAAATCTCAAAATTTACGCTTGATCTTAGCAGAAAAACTTTTTACAGTTGTTAATGGAAAAACTTCACAAGGAATAAAAGATGTATATGGTAATGATGTTATTCCAAAAGGAGTTAAGTTTTCACAAAAACTACTTAGTGACCTTGATTTCATGACAATTAATCCAAATAGATGGCTTATAGACAAACCTAAAAATGACATAATCGTTCAAATTATATTTAATTATATCATCGAACAAAAAAAATTAGATGCCGGATTAAGAAGAAAAAAGAATGATATTGTTGTTGGTGATGAATTGCCAAGTGGAATTATTCAATTAGCAAAAGTATATTTAGCCAGCAAGAGATGTGTTAAAGTGGGGGATAAACTCGCAGGTCGTCATGGAAATAAAGGTATTTTGGCAAGAATTGTTCGTCAAGAAGATATGCCATTCCTTGATGACGGAACTCCTGTAGATATAGTATTAAACCCTCTTGGAGTACCTTCTCGTATGAACCTTGGTCAAATATATGAAACAGTTCTTGGTTGGGCTGGTCAAGTTTTAGACTGTAAATTTGCAACTCCAATTTTTGACGGAGCAACTATTGAACAAATTAATGATTATACTGACAAAGCCGGTGTCCCTAGATACGGAAAAGTATATTTATATGATGGCGGTACGGGAGAACGTTTCGATCAACCTGCAACGGTCGGAGTTATCTATATGTTAAAATTAGGACACTTGGTAGAAGATAAAATGCACGCTCGTTCAATCGGACCATATTCTTTAATTACTCAACAACCTCTTGGTGGTAAAGCTCAATTCGGAGGACAACGGTTCGGTGAAATGGAAGTCTGGGCTTTAGAAGCTTTTGGTGCGGCTAATATTTTACAAGAAATCTTAACTGTTAAATCAGATGACGTTCTTGGTCGTGCAAAAACTTATGAAAGCATTGTTAAAGGTGACCCTGAAGCAGAACGTGGACTACCGGAATCATTTAATGTGCTTCTTTACGAATTAAGAGGTCTTTGCTTGAGAATTGATTTAGATTAATTATATTAAAATTTAAAAAATATTTATTATGTCTTTCAGAAAAGATAATAAAAGTAAATCAAATTTTACAAAAATAACAATAAGTTTAGCTTCTCCGGAAGTAATTCAAGATAATTCAGCAGGTGAAGTAACAAAACCTGAAACCATTAATTATAGAACTTATAAACCGGAACGTGATGGACTATTTTGCGAAAAGATTTTCGGTCCCGTTAAAGATTATGAATGTAATTGTGGTAAATACAAAAGAATTAGATATAAGGGGATAGTTTGTGACAGATGCGGTGTTGAAGTTACAGAGAAAAAAATTCGTAGAGAAAGAATGGGACATATCAAGTTAGAAGTTCCCATTGCTCATATCTGGTATTTCAAAACTCTTCCAAACAAAATAGGTTACTTATTAGGTATCCCAAGTAAAAAACTTGACACAATAATTTATTATGAAAAATATATTGTCATCAATTCGGGAATAAAATCACAAGACGGAGTAAATAAATTGGATTTGTTAACAGAAGAAGAATATTTGGAAATTATAAATAATTTACCAAAAGAAAATTCTCTTTTAGATGATACGGATCCTCAAAAATTTATTGCAAAAATGGGAGCAGAAGCTCTTTATGATTTATTGATACAAATTGATATTGATAAATTATCTTATGAATTAAGAGATAGTGCCGGAAAAGAAAGTTCTCAACAAAGAAAAAGCGAAGCCTTGAAACGTTTGAATGTTGTTGAAGCTTTTCGTCAATCAAAAGAAAAAAACAAACCTGAATGGATGATTGTAAAAGTAATTCCGGTTATTCCTCCAGAATTACGTCCTCTTGTTGCTCTTGATGGTGGCAGATTTGCGTCTTCCGACCTTAACGACCTTTATCGTAGAGTAATTATTAGAAATAATCGTCTGAGAAAAATGTTGAATATCAAAGCTCCTGAAGTTATTTTACGTTCTGAAAAACGTATGCTTCAAGAGGCTGTTGATGCTTTATTCGATAACTCAAGAAAAGCAACTGCCGTAAAAGTTGATTCAAATCGTCCTTTAAAATCTTTAAGTGATAACTTAAAAGGGAAACAAGGTCGTTTCCGTCAAAATTTACTTGGAAAACGTGTCGATTTCTCTGCTCGTTCAGTTATTGTTGTTGGTCCGGAATTGAAAATGCATGAATGTGGTATTCCTAAAGATATGGCAGCAGAACTTTACAAACCTTTTGTTATCAGAAAATTAATAGAAAGAGGTATTGTAAAAACAGTTAAATCTGCAAAAAAATTAGTTGAAAAAAAAGATCCTGTTATTTGGGATATTCTTGAAAATATTTTAAAAGGACACCCGGTTTTGTTAAACCGTGCTCCTACACTTCATAGACTTGGGATTCAGGCTTTTCAACCAAAATTAATTGAAGGAAAAGCACTTCAACTTCACCCATTAGTTTGTACTGCTTTTAATGCCGATTTCGACGGTGATCAAATGGCTGTTCATTTACCATTAGGAAATGCCGCAATTCTTGAAGCTCAAATTTTAATGTTGGCTTCTCATAATATTCTTAATCCGGCTAATGGAACTCCAATTACAGTTCCTTCACAAGATATGGTTTTAGGATTATATTATATTACAAAACAGAAAAAAGGTGTAATTGGCGAAAATAAAACTTATTATGGTCCGGAAGAAGTCATTATTGCATTAAATGAAAAGAAATTGAGTTTACATGCAGGAATAACTGTTTATACCACAGATGGTATAGATAAAGACGGTAATGAAATTAAAAAATTAATTCAAACTACAGCTGGACGTATTATATTTAATCAAGTTGTTCCAAAAGAATATGGTTATATAAACATTCTTTTAACTAAAAAAACATTAAGAGATATTATTGGAAATTTAGTTACGAAATGTGGAACTGCTGTTACTGCAAAATTTCTTGATGATATAAAAGATTTAGGATATATTAATGCGTTTAAAGGTGGTTTGTCATTTAATTTATCAAATGTTATTGTTCCGGAAGAAAAATCAGCAATTATCAAAGATGGAGATAAAAAAGTAGAGGAAGTGATGTTTGCTTATAATAACGGTTTCATTACAGATAAAGAAAGATATAATCAAGTTATTGACATATGGACAAGTGTTACTGCAAAATTAAGTACAGAAACAATGAAAGTACTTTCGTCTGATGATCAGGGATTTAATCCTGTTTATATGATGTTGGATTCTGGAGCGAGAGGTTCTAAAGAACAAATTTCTCAACTTTGCGGAATGAGAGGACTTATGGCAAAACCACAAAAATCCGGTACGGGAGCAAGCGAAATTATAGAAAACCCAATTATTTCAAACTTTAAAGAAGGTCTTTCTATTTTGGAATATTTTATTTCTACTCATGGTGCTCGTAAAGGTTTGGCGGATACTGCTTTAAAAACAGCTGATGCCGGTTATTTAACCAGAAGACTTGTTGATGTTTCCCATGATGTTATCATTACCGAAGAAGACTGTGGAACTTTAAGAGGACTTACTGTTTCCGAATTGAAAAATTCTAACGAAGAAACTGTTGAATCTTTGTATGAAAAAATTCTTGGTCGTGTAAGTGTAAATACTGTTACTCATCCTCAAACAGGAAAGTTAATCGTTTCTGCAGGTGAAGAAATTACAGAAGACATAGCTAAAATAATAGAAGATTCTCCGATCGAAAGAATGGAAATTCGTTCTGTTTTAACTTGCGAATCACGTAAAGGTGTTTGTGCAAAATGTTATGGTAGAAATTTGGCAACTCATAAAATGGTTCAAAAAGGAGAAGCTGTTGGTGTAATAGCAGCACAATCTATCGGAGAACCTGGAACTCAGCTTACTCTTCGTACTTTTCACATGGGGGGGGTTGCCGGTAATATTGCCAGTGAATCTTCTATTATTGCAAGATATGATGGTATCCTTAAACTTGAAGAAATAAAAACTGTTTCTCATAAAGAGCCTACAGGTGAGACTTCTGAAATTGTTATCAACCGTATGGCTGAAATGCAAATTTTAGATGCTAAAACTAATTTGTCTGTTTTTCATAAACCTATTCCTTACGGTTCAAAATTGTTTTTCAAAAGTGGAGACGTTGTAAAAAAAGGTGATACAATTTGCGAATGGGATCAATACAATATTGTTATTATTTCTGAATTCTCAGGAAAAGTTGTTTTTGAAAATGTTGTAGAAGGTATTAACCTGAAAATTGAAACCGATACACAAACAGGAAACGAAGAAAAAATTATTATAGAAACAAAAGATAAAAACAGAATTCCGGCTTTAAAGATTGTAGATTTACAAGGAGAATTATTAGGTTCTTATAATTTACCTGTTGGCGCTCGTCTGATGAGAGAAGTTAAAAATAATGTTAAAGTTAAGACTGGTGATATTTTAATAAAAATGCCTAGAATTGTTAGTAAAGGTGGAGATATTACAGGAGGGTTACCTCGTGTAACAGAATTGTTTGAAGCTAGAAATCCATCAAATCCAGCAGTTGTTTCTGAAATTGATGGCGAAGTAAAATTTGGAAAATTAGTTCGTGGTAATCGTGAAATTTTTATCACTTCAAAAGAAGGTTCTATGAAAAAATATTTAGTTCCTCTTTCAAAACAAATTTTAGTTCAACCTAACGATTTCATTAAAGCAGGTACCCCTCTTATTGATGGTGTAATTACTCCTGCTGATATTTTGGCAATCAAAGGACCTACAGAAGTTCAAGAATATCTTGTTAATGAAGTTCAGGATGTTTACCGTTTGCAAGGGGTGAAAATCAATGATAAACATTTTGAAACAATTGTTCGACAAATGATGAGAAAAGTCGAAATTGAATATCAAGGCGATACTCAATTCCTTGAAAAACAAGTTGTGGATAAATGGGAATTTAGAGAAGAAAATGATAGAGTTTTTGATAAAAAAATTGTTACAGATCCAGGCGATTCTACAGAATTTTATGCAGGAGAAATGATAACTTATCGAAGATTAAGAGACGAAAATTCTGCTTTAAAACGAAAAGATTTACGTTTGGTTCAAGTAAGAAATGCAGAACCTGCTACTTCTACTCAAATTCTTCAAGGTATTACAAAAGCAGCTTTACAAACAAGAAGTTTTATGTCTGCGGCATCTTTCCAAGAAACTACAAAAGTACTTAATGAAGCTGCTATTAAAGGAAAATCTGATATTTTGGAAGGTATGAAAGAAAACGTTATTGTTGGGCATTTAATTCCGGCAGGAACAGGACAAAGAGAATTTCAAACTATTAATGTTGCTTCAAGAGAAGAAGTAGAAAAATTGCAAAACAATCAAATTTAAATAATTATGAACGATAATAGTAAAAATAATCAAGTTAATATTGAATTAACAGAAGAAACTGGACAAGGTACTTATGCAAATTTAGCTGTAATTACTCATTCAACATCAGAATTTATTCTTGATTTTGTAAGAATAATGCCAGGTTTGCCAAAAGCAAAAGTACAATCTAGAATTATTTTAACTCCAGAACATGCTAAACGATTATTAATGGCTTTGCAAGATAATGTCGCTAAATATGAAACAATGAATGGAACTATAAAAATTAGCGGAAATTTTAAAGAAAATCCGCCAATTCCGATGAATTTTGGAGGACCTGCTGGCGAAGCTTAAAAATAATTAGAATAAATAAAACTGAGGCTGAATTTTGAACAGCCTCAGTTTTATTTTTGTTTACGTAATTAGCGTAAAAAAATATTTCATCCAAACTAACGACAAGCCAAAACCCAAAAAAGGAGAAAATCGTACATTTTGGAGTAAATTTGGGACAGACGTATTTTATGGGGAGAAAGCAAAAATATTGTGAAGTCTAAATAGAAAAAAAACATTATCAATCCACGAAAGGAATAAGCCTTTTGCAACGTTTTTGTTAGTTTGTTCGTAAATATTTCTAAATTTAAGAATAGATTCTTTGCGAAGCGTAGTTCTTATAAATTGTAAACACTTGCCAACAGCGACTACGTAGTTTCAATAAAACTTTCTTCCCTCGTATTGGAAAATCTTGTATCTCCGAACTTTCATAAAAACCTTTCGATTCGTAATCTGTTGCATCGTAGCCTGAGGGTAAAATATTTTTCTCCTCTAATAAAATATGTAATACGCCTTGGG